>DAINAJ010000049.1:5876-17756 GCA_036733505.1 Casimicrobium sp. | reverse complement strand
AGTCAGCCTTATAGCTCGCGAAAGTAGGTCAGTGTCAAACTAACTCATTCAAAGCGCCTCACCCTAATCGGTGGGGCGTTTGCTTATCCATCGTCGATTGCGCACGATGGGCAAGTAATTGCTAGAATTACGATTTCGGCCAAGTAGCTCAGTTGGTAGAGCAGCGGATTGAAAATCCGCGTGTCGGTGGTTCAATTCCGCCCTTGGCCACCACTTCCCCGTGCGGGGAATTGCTCTTTTTGAGCGTTCATCGCCGGTGTATTCATGGAAATGGGCTTAGGCCCATTTTTTTTTGTGACGACACAAGCGAAACTGATAATTGCCAACGCACTCGCCGCTCGGGGATATGAGCTCATTGAAGCGGAGTACACGTCCGCGCGAGGATTGTGGCGCGTTTTTATTGATAAGCACGAGAGTAAGCGTGGGCTAGATTTGATCGGACTTGAAGACTGCGTCGCCGTTTCTGACCTGGTTCAAGACGCGCTCATAGCTTCGAATGTTGAATTTGATCATCTTGAGGTTTCAACCCCGGGCATGGATCGCGCGCTCACAAAGCCCGAGCACTTTGTTAGGTTTGCTGGCGACGTCGTGAAATTGACGATAGAGCCGGCATTTGAATCGATGCGAAAAATTACTGGCACGCTGCTTGGTTTCCACGATGACGCGGTCGCCGTGGAAGTAGACGGTGTGGTGATGAACATACCTTATGTAAACGTTGCACGCGCTCGCGTGGTGCCACAGTTTTAGTCGGAGAACAAGATGAATCGCGAAATATTGGTACTTGCTGACGCGTTGGCCCGTGAAAAAAGCGTCCCGAAGGAAGTCATTTTTCAAGCCCTAGAGCAGGCGCTCGCGTCGGCTACCAAGCGACTGAACAAAGAGCGTATCGAGGCTCGTGTCGAAATCGATCGCGATTCAGGCGATTACAAATCATTCCGTCGTTGGCTAATCGTGCCTGACGATGATTTCGTTGACCCAGACAATCAAATGATGCTCCGTGAAGCACACGAGTTCGACACCACCAAGTTGATGGGCGAATTTGTTGAGGAACCGCTTGAGCCCGTGCCGTTTGGGCGTATTGGAGCTCAAGCCGCTAAGCAAGTGATTTTGCAGCGTGTTCGTGACGCTGAGCGCGAACAAGTGCTGGAAGAATTTCTTGATCGTAACGATCAATTGATTAACGGCACCGTTCGTCGTATTGACCGTGGAAATATCATTGTGGAATCTGGTCGAGTGGAAGGTGTTATTCCGCGCGATCAATTGATTTCCAAGGAAAACTTCCGAGTGGGCGATCGGGTTCGTGCATATGTTCTTCGCATCGACCGACAGGCGCGCGGCCCCCAATTGATTCTGTCGCGTACGGCACCTCAATTTGTTTCTGCGTTGTTTGAGCTTGAAGTACCTGAGATTGAAGAAGGCGTTATCGAGATTAAAGCGGTCGCTCGCGATCCTGGTTTGCGCGCAAAAATCGCAGTTAAATCAAACGACCCACGCCTCGATCCGCAAGGCACTTGTATTGGTATGCGCGGCTCACGCGTCAATTCGGTCACTAACGAATTGGCTGGCGAACGAATTGACATTATTTTGTTCGCAGAGGACACCGCGCAATTCGTTATCAACGCACTCGCACCCGCTCAAATCACCAGCATTGTTGTGGATGAAGAACGTCACGCGATGGATGTGGTCGTCAACGAGGACAATCTTGCCTTGGCAATCGGTAAGGGCGGTCAAAATGTACGCCTTGCATCTGAATTGACCGGATGGCAGCTCAACCTCATGAGCGAAGAGCAATCTGTAAACAAAGCTGAAGCGGAATCGACGCGTCTGCGCGATGCCTTCATGGCAAAAATGGACGTCGACGAAGAGGTCGCCCAAATTCTCGTCGACGAGGGGTTCTCTACCGTTGAGGAAGTTGCCTACGTACCTGTCGCCGAACTACAAGCTATCGAAGCGTTCGACGAAGATACGGTTCAAGAGCTCCGCACGCGCGCGCGCAATGCGGCGCTGACCGACGAAATTGCCAAAGAAGAAGTGCTAGAGAACGCGTCGGACGATCTCAAGACTTTGGAAGGGGTTGACACCGAACTGTTGATGAAGCTGTCGCGCTTCGGAATCACTACTCGAGACGCTTTAGGCGATTTGGCATCGGATGAGCTCTGTGCCATCCGTGTGCTTCCAGAAGATCGGGCCCGCGCGTTGATCGATAACGACTTTGCTGATTTGACAGATGAGGAGCGCCAGCAAATGGGCCGTTCTGACGCCAAAGCAGCCACACAACTCATTGCACGTGCCCGCGAATCTTGGTTCGCGGCAGCGCAGTAACACGAGGGGGCCGCTTGAGCATCACAAAAACGACTGTTACTGAATTTGCGGGTGAACTGAATCTTAGTCCGGACGCGCTGCTAAAGCAGCTCGCAGCTGCAGGCGTAACCGCGACAGCTGCAGATGCGGCGTTGTCTGCTTCCGACAAGGGGAAGCTGCTCGACTACCTGCGTAAGCAACACGGTGCGTCCGATGATGGTGCGTCGAAGCGAATTACGCTAGTACGCAAATCAACGAGCGAACTGAGAACTGCGGACGCCTCGGGCAAGTCGCGCATGGTTCAAGTGGAAGTTCGCAAAAAACGTGTTCTGGTTACCCGACCTTCTGAGGCAACTCCAGTCGCAGCGAGCCAGCCCTCTGGCACCCAAGTGCCGGTCGAACGGCCGCTTCCGACGCATGTACTGTCTGCTGATGAGGTTGCGACGCGCGAGGCGGAAGCAACTCGCGCAGCGACGCTTCGCGCGCTACAAGAAGACGAGCAGGCGAAAAAGTTAGCAAAAGGGACGACAGCAATACCTGCAGATCAGGCGGCGGCGGAAGTTAATCTTGAGGCGCCCGCTATCGATGCTGTTAGCGCACCTGTTGCCGCAGCGAGTGAGAACACGAGCGATGATGCAGTTAAACCTGCGGCGCGCAAACCCGTCGTCGGCGAATCAGTCGTAATGGTTGTAAAGCCGAAGCCAGTCGTCGCTGAAGCTACTGCCACGGTAGTACCCGCGCAGCCTGTTGCTACGACGACGGTCGCCGCTTCGACATTGGATACTGCTCCAGCGCCACAACCAAAAGTCCAAGCTGCAGCGACACCACCATCGTCGGCAGCCCGTCCGCGCATTGGTGAGCGTGTCGACATGACGCCATTGCCGCCAAAACCAAAGTCGACCGAAAACACATTGCATCGTCCGGCAAAGCCGGGGGCGACCGCGAAGCCGGGCGCCACTGCGCCGGCCGCAGGCGCACGTGTCGGGGCAAAGCCAGGTGACAAAAAAGCGCCAGCTTGGCAAGAAGACGCCGCACGCAAAAAGGTTATGAAGCCGCGCGATGGTGGGACACCCGACGCAACGGCGTCCAAAGATGGCTGGAAATCTGGTGCTCGCGGCAAGGGCCACAGCAAGCAGCGCGGCTCTGAATCGCAGCGAGGCCCGGTTGTTGAGCAAGTAGATGCCACGCCGCGCGAAATCATCGTTCCGGAAACAATCACTGTGGGTGAACTCGCTCACAAGATGTCGATCAAGGCCGCTGAACTCATCAAGAGCATGATGAAGATGGGGCAGATGGTCACGATCAATCAAGTGCTTGACCGTGACACCGCCATGATCCTCGTTGAGGAAATGGGGCGCGTAGCAATCGCTGCAAAGGACGATGATCCTGATGCCGCTCTCTCTGAATCGTCTGGCGACGTCGACATCAACGCCGTTACGCGTCCACCCGTTGTGACAATCATGGGCCACGTTGACCACGGCAAAACGTCCCTGCTCGACAAAATTCGTAGTGCCCGTGTTGCCAGCGGCGAAGCAGGTGGCATCACCCAGCACATTGGCGCATATCACGTGACCACCCCGCGTGGTGTCATCACTTTCCTTGATACGCCAGGTCATGAAGCATTCACGGCTATGCGTGCACGCGGTGCGAAAGTAACTGACATTGTCATTCTCGTAGTGGCGGCAGACGACGGCGTCATGCCGCAAACGAAAGAAGCTATTGCGCACGCCAAGGCGGCGAACGTGCCTGTCATCGTTGCGGTGAACAAAATTGACAAACCGGGCGCAAATCTTGAGCGTGTGAAGCAAGAGCTGGTGACGGAAGGTGTCGTGCCCGAAGAATATGGCGGCGAAGCGATTTTCGTTCCGGTGTCGGCTCTAACCGGTCAAGGCATTGATTCATTGCTCGAAACCATTCTGCTGCAAGCGGAAGTGCTTGAACTCAAAGCCCCAGTTGACGCGCCTGCGCGTGGCTTGGTGATTGAGGCTCGCTTGGACAAAGGCCGTGGTCCCGTGGCTACTGTACTCGTTACCAGCGGCACGCTCAAACGTGGCGACATGGTCTTGGCGGGCTCGGTATTTGGCCGCGTGCGTGCCATGAGCGACGAAGACGGAAAGACAGTTACGTCTGCTGGCCCAGCCATTCCGGTCGAGATTCAAGGCCTGTCGGACGTGCCTGGTGCGGGTGACGACTTGTTGGTGCTGGGCGACGAGCGCAAAGCACGCGAAATCGCGTTGTTCCGCCAAGGCAAATACCGCGACGTTAAGTTGGCGAAACAACAGGCTGCGAAGCTTGAAAATGCGTTCGCCAACATGGGTGAAGCTGCGGCCAAGCAACTGCCGCTCATCATCAAAGCTGACGTTCAGGGCTCGTACGAAGGTTTGGCGCACGCTTTGGCCAAGCTTTCAACCGAAGAGGTTCGCGTTCAAGTGGTTCACAGCGCGGTCGGTGCCATCACCGAGAGCGACGTTAATCTCGCCGCAGCGTCTAAGGCCATCATCATCGGCTTTAACGTACGCGCAGATGCGACCGCGCGCAAGCTGTCCGAAAACGAAGGCGTGCAGATTCGTTACTACGACATCATTTACGAAGCTGTGGATGATGTGAAGAACGCCTTGTCGGGCATGCTTGCACCGGAGCAAAAAGAGAGCACACTGGGTCTCGTCGAAATTCGACAAGTCTTCCGCATCTCGAAGATTGGCGCTATTGCGGGCTGTTACGTGCTTGAAGGCGTGGTCAAACGCAACGCCTTGGTTCGCTTGCTTCGCGATAACGTGGTCACATGGAGTGGTGAGCTTGATTCGCTTAAGCGCTTCAAGGACGACGTTAAAGAGGTCAAAGAGGGCTACGAATGCGGTCTCTCGCTCAAGAATTACAACGAAATCGAAGAAGGCGACCGCCTGGAAATTTACGAAATCGTTGAAGTTTCGCGTACGCTGTAGCCCCAATGAAACAAGGGCTAAAGCCGCGCGCACTGCGAATATCTGAGCAAGTTCAACGCGAACTTGCGAAGATGCTCGCCACGGAAGTGAAGGACCCACGAGTCAAGGGTGTCACCATCACGCAAGTGGAGGTGACCTCTGACTTGTCTCACGCCATGGTGCGCTACGTGCACCATGACGGCTACGCCGGGCAGGCGGAGGCTGATCTGGGCTTCAAGAGCGTGAATGGCTTTTTGCGCCACGGCATCGCCGAGCGCTTGTCGATTTTCAAAGCGCCGCAACTGCGTTTTGAATACGACAAAACGTTCGAAGAGGGTACGCGCTTGTCGGCGCTGATCGACATCGCGCGTGCTGATGATGCTCGCGTGGTCGCTCCCGACGCGGCGACCATTGTCGCGCCTCACGACAGCCAATAAATCGATGAATTTGCACGGTGTTGCACTCGTCGATAAACCGGCGGGGATGTCTTCGTTTTCGGTCGTGTCGCGACTGCGGCGGGTATTCAAATCGGTTGGTGTCACTAAGGCAGGTCACACAGGGACGCTCGACCCGCTTGCCACCGGGTTGCTGCCCATTTGCATTGGTGAGTCGACTAAATACGCGCAGCGTTTGCTCGACTCTGACAAGGGTTATCGTGCCATCATTCAACTCGGAGTCGCCACAACTACGGGCGATGCCGAAGGCGAAATCACCGCGCGTAGTGACGCCAAAGTGGATGCGGCCGCGCTCGCTACGGCACTTCAAAAATTTCGCGGCCCGATCGTGCAAATCCCGCCAATCTACTCCGCGCTGAAAATCGCAGGCAAACCAGCGTACGAATACGCTCGCGCGGGTCAAGCCGTCGAAATCGCGCCACGCAGTGTGACCATTCACGAACTCAATTTGCTAGCGTTTGATGAGCAAGCGCAGAGAGTCACTATTGACGTTCGCTGCAGCAAGGGCACCTATATCCGCACACTTGCAATCGACTTGGCCCTCGCGCTCGACAACGTCGGGCACTTGCTGAACCTACAGCGTACCCTCACCGGTGGTTTTTCACTTACACAAGCGAAGCCATTGGACGCATGGATGCAGGCCGATGACGCGACGCGCGTCGCTTGGCTGCTACCGACGGATCAATTGGTGGCGGACTTGCCGTCCTTGAGGCTCGACGCGCAGCAATCCGTGGAGATTCGACAAGGCAAAGTGGTGCATTTGATGGCGCCGACGAGCGCTCTGAACACGCCGGTGACCGCTCCCGAGCCTTTGTTGAGACTCTACGAACCTTCTGGAGCGTTTCTGGGCCTTGGTAGCCTAGATGCGGCGCACGTCCTGCGCGCTGAGCGCCTGCTTAACACGGCTTCCCGCTAGTCCGCTTCGCGCAAGTGCTCGACGACGGAACGTCGAAATTATCGCTACGTCGAGCGTCAAAGCTTGGTACAAGGCGGGGCGAAAGCGAGGCGATAGATGGCCGTGCTGTCGTCACCTTCAGGCGGCTAGTTGTCGCTCCAGCGACACGCGTCGGCTTGCACAAGAATTTTCTTAGTTGAATTCCGTTGAAAAGTCGTTGCTCAAGCCTTGCCATGCCATTAGCATGATGAGGTTCTGCAACTCATTGGAAAACGCATGATTCAGGTCTCCCGTTGGTGCCACGTGAAAAACAAGAAACTACTAGCGCGCGCTTTTTTTGGCTCGTTGGCGGCCTGCGCTTTGTTTACGTTAAGCGGCATCGCGACTGCTGAAATTGTCATTGGTCGAACTCTGCCGCTGACCGGTGCGTTCGCTACCTACGGAACCGCGAAACGCGACGGCGCAGATGCGCTAATTGCACGCATCAATCGAGAAGGCGGTGTGAATGGGCAATTGCTTCGGGTTGAAACGTTGGACGACACCTATCTGCCCGCAAAAACAGTAGCCAACTTGAAGCAGCTTGCCGACCAGCAGCGCCCCGTTGCATTCCTTGGTCTGTTCGGTGTGCCAACCATTGCGGCCGCGATTCCAGTTATTACTGAGCTAAAGATCCCAACGGTGGGGCTGACGTCTGGCACCGCGGCACTACGCGCCAATTACAACCCATACATATTCCCGGTGCGCGCGAGTTACGCGGAAGAAGCCAAATCAATCGTCACTCATCTCAAGCTCATCGGCCTTACACAAGTCGCCATCATTCAACAAGATTTGCCCTTCGGCCAAGCCACGCGTGACACCTTCGTGGCGGCGCTCACCGCGGCGGGTATCACCACCTTCACTGAGCACAAAGTGTCAGCGTCGGGCGACACTGCGGCGGCGGCGGTCGAGCAGATGAAAAAGACGAATCCGCAAGCCGTATTTCTCGCCATGCTTTCGAACGCAGCGGTACCCGTGTTGAAGGAAATGTCGAAACAGGTTCGCGGCGTATCTAGCTACGCGTTTTCGCCGATCGACACCACGCTCGTCATGAAGCAGACCGAGGGCGCGGCCAAAGGGCTCGGTGTTACGCAAATCGTGCCCATTCCCACGGGGGCCTCGATGCTCGTCGTGCGAGATTACCTGCGCGACCTTGAAGCGCTTAAACGCGGCGAACCGTCGTTCTATAGTTTGGAAGCGTACCTCGAAGCGGCTGTGCTAGTTGAGGGCATCAAACGCTCCGGTTCGGCGTCCCCGTCTGCGGCCGCGTTAATTCGCGCACTCGAAACGATGAATCCTTACGATAACCGCGGTTTCAGCGTGCGCTACAACAATCGATCGCACGATGGCAGTCGCTACGTAGATCTCACCGTGATCGGTCGCAGCGGCGTGATGCATTAACAGCTTTTATGTGAAAAGCCTATGAAACGACTGCCAGGCAGTCGTTCTATGAGAAAAATCGCCAAAGTCGATATGTGCGACAAATGAGCGCTAACCGCCGCCTGGCGGTCGCTGGAGCCAAAAAGCTGAAGCTTTAGTTTGATTGTCTATCGAATCGTACCGAGCGCCCGCAGGATTTTCTCCGGCGTTATCGGTTGCGAATAGACGGTAGTGTTAAACGGTCGCAGCGCGTCATTGATGGCGTTCATGACCGCAGCCGGTGCCCCCGCCGTCCCAGCCTCGCCGGCACCCTTAGCGCCGAGCACTGAAGATTTCGTCGTGGTTTCGATGTGCGCCACGTCAATGTCTGGCATCTCGGCAGCCATCGGCACCAGGTAGTCTGCCATGTTGCCGTTTTGCAGCATCCCGCCTTCGTCATACAAGCATTCCTCGTACAACGCGCCTCCGATGCCTTGCACGACCGCACCACGCATCTGTTCGTCTACAAGCATCGGGTTGATCACGCGACCACAATCCTCAACCACCCAATGCTTCAGGAGCTTCACGAACCCCGTGTCCACATCCACCTCGACAAGGCTCGCCTGCACGCCGTTGGTGAAGATAAACGGATAGTCACGCTGCGCGTAATGCCGTGTGACCATGAGTTCGCCCGTCACGCCTGCGGGTAACGTATCCGGGCGGAAGTACGCAATGCGACCGAGTTCATGTAGCGCCATCACCGATTCTCCGGTGCTGGCATCTACGATTTGCGCGTCTCGCAGCGCGAGTGTTTCGGCTTCGCGCTTCAAAATCACGCTTGCGAGGCTGAGAATGTTTTTACGCAACGCGAAGCCCGCTTGCAAAACGGCCTCGCCGCCAATGCCCGCGCCGCGTGAGGCCCAAGTGCCACCGCCATACGGCGTCACATCGGTGTCGCCAGTCACCACGCGAATGGCCGACATCGGCACACCCACGACGTCCGCTGCAATCTGCGCGAAGATACCCTCGGTGCCTTGACCCTGTTCGCCGACGCCAACCATTACGGTGACCACGCCTGTGGGTTCAAGGCGGATCGTCGCGCCGTCCTGCGCCGAAATACGCGCGCCGCCCACGCCGTAGAACGCTGCGCTTGGGTTGGTCAACTCGATCAACGCGGCGAATCCGATACCGCGATACACGCCGCGTTTGCGTAGGCTTTCCTGCTCGGCGCGTACTGCCGGATAGTTCATCATCACAGCAATTTTTTCGAGGCATGCCTCGTGCGACAAACCCTCAAACTTCACGCCCGAGGCGCCCGCGCACGGATACGCGTTGTCACGAATGACGTTCTGTTGGCGAATGACGAGTGGATCGATGCCCAGCTTATTGGCAGCAGCATCCACCAACGCTTCCGTGACCGCGCACGCAATCGGATGACCAACGCCACGGTACTGGCAGGTCGGCGTTTTGTTCTGAAACACCACGTTGAGCTTCGCTCGATAGTGTTGGTGACGATACGGACCGCCGACCAAGTTCACCACTTGATTGCCCTCAATGGCGCTGGTGCGCGGGAACATTGAATACGGGCCGATGCCGGTTAGATCGTCGATCTCAAACGCAAGAATTTCTCCGGTTTTCGCCGCCGCGATGCGCCCCGTCACGCGGTGTTGCCGTGCGTGAATATCGGTCGTAAACGATTCGAGTCGATCTGCGACGAACTTCACGGGCCGCTCAAGCATGATCGAAAGCGCCACCGTCGCGAAGTCATCCGGGTACGCGTGCACCTTGATTCCGAACGAACCACCAACGTCTTTACATATGACCCGAATATGCGATTCGGGCAGGCCGAACTGCCGCGAGTACAGATCCTGCATCATGTGCGGTGCTTGTTGCGAGTGATGCACGGTCAGCCGCTTCTCGCTGGGGTTGAAATCACTGATTTGGCAGCGTGGCTCAAGCGTCACGCCGGTGTGACGACCGAACTGAAATGTCACTTCGGCTACAGCGTCGGCTTTTGCGAAAGCTTCATCCACGCCGCCCGTGTCCAAGCTGCGCGTGAAACACAAATTGTCGCCAAGATCCGGGTGAATAATCGGCGTTGCTGCATCAAGCGCTGTTTCGGTCTCAACGACCGCGGGCAACGCCTCCCACTCCACGACCAAATACTGCAATGCGTCTTCGGCTTGTGCGCGTGTGTCAGCGACAACGGCCACCACAGGCTCACCCTGCCAGCGAGCGCGTTCGATCGCAAGCGGATACTGCGGTGCGGACTTCATGCCCACCATGTGCGAGAGCGTGGCTACCCAAGGCTTGCAGACTTTCGCCATTTCCACGCCATCGACCACGGCGACGACGCCCGGCATCAAGCGCGCAAAGCTCGCGTCGATACGCGTGATGCGCGCGTGTGCCGACGGGCTGCGCCAGTACACAACGTGCACCATGCGCGGCATATCAATATCATCGACGAACGTTCCGCGGCCCTCGGCTAGGCGCACGGCGTTGGGTCGACTGACGCTTTGGCCGATGTAGCGGTCGTGTTCAGAGATCGGGGGCAGCGCGGTTTCTGCGTGGCTCATCGTGCGACTCCCGTGTTCGTGGTCGTAGTTGCAGCACGCGCGGCCAATACATCGCAAATCGCGTCAACAATGGCTTGGTAACCCGTGCATCGACAATAGTTGCTGGACATCCATTCGCGAACTTCTTCTCGCGTTGCCGTTGGTTGCGACTGTACGAGATCCAATGCTGCGGTAAGCATCCCCGGCGTGCAATAGCCGCATTGCAGCGCGTTTCGTCGAACAAAGGCGGCTTGCAAGTCCGCGGCCACACCGCTCTTAGTGATGCCCTCAATGGTCTCTACCGTGCCGCCGTCGGCCTGCACCGCGAGCACCAGGCAACCGCGCACCAATTTGCCGTTAAGCATCACGGAGCAGGCGCCGCACACGCCGTGTTCACAACCGACGTGCGAACCTTTGAGCCCCAAGTCTTCACGCAAGAAATCAATCAAATGTTGGCGCGGCTGTACTTCGCGACGTTCCAATCGGCCGTTTACGGTGAGTTGCACCGTCAGCTTGTCGAGTGTCGTATCCATCGCCTTAGGCTCCACGGGCTGCGTTGGTGAGCATGCGCTTCAGGAGCACGCCCGCAAGATGTCGTTTGGTGTCCGCATTGCTCGTCAGGTCGGCAACGGGTTCAATTTCAGTTTTGAGCGCTGCACAGGCCTGCTCAATGAGTGCATCGGTGAGTGGTGCCCCTTCGACAATCGCTTCTGCCCGCTTGGCACGAAGCGGCGTCGCACCGATGCCGAGCAGTACTAAGCGAACTTGCGAAAGCGCGTTGGCAGAGCGTTGCGCGCACCCCGCAAGCCCCGCGATCGCGTAGTCCCCATGACGGCGCGATAGTTCCGCGAAGTCACTCCACTCTCGGGCTGTTTTGACCGGAACTTCAATGGCCGTGACGAGTTCGCCGGTTTGAAGCGCTGTTTGGTACAGATCAACGAAGAAATCACCCGCCGCGATGCGTCGTTCACCCGCTGCGCCCTGTACAACTATCGTCGCATCGAGTGCAACGACGCAGGTTGGCCACTCTGCTGCGGGGTCGGCGTAGGCAACGGAACCGCCGATGGTGCCAAGATTACGGATTGCGCGGTGCGCGATATTTGGCGCGGTCTTACTCAGCAAAGGCGCGTTCGCTGCGACGACCGAAGATTCCTCAATCTCAGAATGCGTCGCCAACGCCCCGATGCGAAGCATCTGCCCGTTGACGGAGATGCCGCGCATCGGTTCAATGCCCGAAATATCGATCAACACGCTCGGCTCCGAGAGCCGCATGTTGAGTGTTGCGAGGAGCGTTTGCCCTCCCGCGAGGAGTTTCGCCTCATCGCCGTACTTAGCGAATAACGCAAACACATCGGAGA
>DAINAJ010000049.1:4118-5776 GCA_036733505.1 Casimicrobium sp. | reverse complement strand
TCAAATGCTGGAGCCTTCATATGCGCGCCATCCTGCTAACGTAAGAGATGCGCGAGGATGAACCCAAAGGCCGTCGCTCCTGCGCCAAGCACGAACCACAGCACACGGGCGCGCTCGGAGGTTACGCCTGACTCCGGCTCGCGCTTGGGTGCGTACGCCACCTGCGGCAGGGTTGCTGCCGGCGTCGACACTGCGCCTGCCAACGCTGTGTTGGCAGTGGCGGAAGCCGCCGGTGCGGCGCGCAGTTCGTGTTGCAAGTTGCCGAAAAATTCATCAGCCATTTTCTTCGCGAACGCATCAATCATGCGACCACCGACTTGGCCCAATTTGCCACCGACAGAGGCGGCCGCGGTGTAGGAGAGTAGGGTGCCGCTGTCCTTCGCCGCGAGGCTGACGGTCGAGCGGCCTTTGGCAAAACCAGCGCCGCCGCCAGAGCCTTCAAAGACCATCGTGCAACCCTCATCGGGGCGAACATCGCTCATCAAAATCTTGCCGACGAAGAGGGCGCGCACCGGACCGACGCGCATAAGCACGCGCGCGTTGGTTTCGGTGTCTGACACACGCTCGACATATTCACAAGATGGAATGCATCTTGAAAGGCAGCCGGGGTCGTTAAGCGCACGCCAAACTGCTGCGGGTGTTGCCGAAATAAGTTTTTCGCCACTAAGTTCCATGTTGCCTCGGCAAATTTTGTCTTGCACCAATTATCAATGAGTGCTGCTGCGCGACCCTAGAAAAAATCTCAATAACTTTTTACGACGCTTGGCACACATCGCCGACGTGCGTGATCGCGCAAATGATATTGCGCAAACAAAATCTACGTTCCAGTCGATAACATCACTTACGGTGCCTCGTACAACAGGTTGCTTCGGCGACCACCATGGCGCACAAAGTCACTTTTGTAATTCACTTACTCTACGTACGCGAGGATCGACGTGAAACTTACGCTCAATCATTTTTCCATTCGCACCACTGATTTGGATGCCAGTAGCCGCTTCTACAGTGAAGTCCTTGGCCTTTCCGAGGGTCCGCGTCCCAATTTTCCGTTTCCGGGGCGGTGGATGTATTCGGGCGCACACGACAATGTTGCCAACGCCGTTGTTCACCTCATCGGCATGGACAAAAATGATCCCGAAGGATTGAAGGCGTACTTGGGTGACCGCGACGTCGCGTCCTTGATTGGCAGTGGCGCAGTCGATCACATTGCCTTTTTCTCCGATGGCCTAACGGCAATGATGGCGCATCTTGAGCGACTCGGTGTTGTCGCGCGCCATCGCACCGTGCCGTCGATTGGCCTGCACCAAATGTTCCTAGACGATCCAAGCGGTGTGGTCATTGAGCTCAACTATCCCGCGGCTGAGGCCGTCGGAGTCACGTTCCCGAACTAGCATGGCAAAAATTGTTGTTGTCGGCGGCTCGTTAGGCGGCCTGCTGGTCGCGAATTTATTGCACCGCGCTGGGCATGCCGTGCAGCTACTCGAAAAGGCGTCGCAAGCGCTCGACGGCCGTGGTGCAGGCATTGTGACGCATCCACCGCTCGTTGATGCCTTGCATCGCGCCGGTGTGCCGCGTGACGCCGAAATGGGTGTCACTGTGCAGGAACGCGTTGCACTTGATGTGCACGGCAATAGCGTATCGACCATCGAAATGCCGCAAAT
>DAINAJ010000049.1:0-4018 GCA_036733505.1 Casimicrobium sp. | reverse complement strand
GGCGAGCAAATCATCGGCTACCCCGTAGCCGGTGCCAACCATTCGACCAAGCCGGGCGAGTGCCGATACAACTTCGTCTGGTATCGCAGCGCACCGGACGGAGCGAGCCTCACCGAGCTACTTACCGATGCAGACGGCAACCATTACCCCACAGGCATTCCCCCGCAGCGCGTGGATTGGCGGCAGGTGCATCACATGCGTCAGTCGGCTTGCTCCATTCTTGCGCCGCAATTTGCCGAAGTTATTGAGAAAACCGCGCAGCCGTTCTTGCAACCGATATTCGACGTGTCGTCAGACCAAATCGCCTTCGGCCGCGTTGCGCTCATGGGCGACGCGAGCTTCGTTGCGCGCCCCCACGTGGGGGCGGGTGTCACCAAGGCCGCCGAAGACGCGCTGGCGTTGGTTGATTGCATCCACCATGAGGGCGCGAACGAAGGCGCGCTTGTTCGCTACCAAGAGCGGCGCCTGCGTATCGGCCAAGAAACAGTGGAGCGAGGCCGAATGCTCGGCCAGTACATGCAGGCGCAAAGTACGGTCAACGGCTTGTCCGAGCCGCGCGAGGTCGAGCGGGTGCTTCGCGAGACGGCCGCGCTCTGGGACAGGTAACGCGCCCCGAGGCAATATCGCTACACTAATCGCTTATGTCGTCGTCATAGTGCTGGCCTCTGGCTAGCGCGTCGAAGGGGCAATGTTTCAATCCCCCATAAATGAGAGCGAACGCCCTGTTTAACAGTTGTTGTGCATAAGATTACTCAAACGCCATTTTTCGTCTAGGAGCCTGAATGTCCGAATCCACTACTTCCCCGCTGCGTCGTCGTCTGCTCACGGGCGGTGCCGCGAGCATCGCTGTTGCTGGTGCGCCGTTTGTGTCGCGTATGGCGCATGCGCAAACGCTGCCGATCAAAATTGGCTTCCCAACCCCGCTGACGGGCGCGTTTTCCGCAGAAGCACAGGATCAGGTGCGTGC
Organism: Casimicrobium sp.; assembly: GCA_036733505.1. Lineage (GTDB taxonomy): Bacteria > Pseudomonadota > Gammaproteobacteria > Burkholderiales > Casimicrobiaceae > Casimicrobium. Next base: position 3,051 of record DAINAJ010000049.1, on the reverse strand, counting down.
GGCTGAGTTGGCGGTGCGAGAGTTCAACGAGTCCGGCGGATACAACGGTCGTAAGTGCGAGTTGTTGGTTCGAGACGACAAATTGAACCCGGGTGAAGCAGCGACGCGTACTCTAGAGTTGATCGAAAAAGACAAAGTGGACCTGATCGTTGGGTCACTCTCCGCAGCGACGCAGCTCTCGATTAACGCAATTTGTAAGAGCCGCAAGGTGCTCTTCAATTCGATTAGCCAATCCGACGCGATCAACGAAGCAAAAGATTGGAGCTTCTACACGTTTCACGAAGCGCTCACGCCGCATGCAACTGCTGGCGCTGTGGCGCGCTACGCCTTCCCGAAGTTCGGCAAAAAAGTCGTGTACCTGACCGCTGACTATGCTTACGGCCACGAAATGGTGCGTGGCTTCCAGCGCGCAGGTCAGGCTTTCGGCATGCAGACATTGGCCGATATTCGCCATCCACTCGGAGCGGCGGATTACTCGGCATTTTTGCCGCGCATTCAGGCATTGAAGCCAGATGTGCTTGTGCTCTGTAATTTCGGGCGCGACCTTCTCAATTCTGCGAAACAAGTGACAGACTTCGGGCTGAAGAAACAGATGAAAGTCATCACGCCAGTGCTGCTCTACACCGCCCGTCAGGCCGGTGGTGCCGATGCGTTTGATGGAATTCTTGGCGGCACGTCGTATTACTGGGGCATGGAAGATCGCATTCCGAGTGCCAAGGCGTTCAACGACAAATTCCGCAAAGCCTATGCTGGCGCTGTTCCGTCTGACTACGGCGCGTTGGGCTACGCCGGCATCCGTAGCGTGCTGCAAGCCATTCGCGAAGCACGTTCAACCACGTCAACGGGCGTGGCAAACGTCATGCGCAAAATGCGCTACGACTTCTACAAGGGGCAGCAGTTTTATCGCCTCTGCGACCATCAGTCTGTGCAATCAGTCGCTATCGTTGAGTCCAAATCGAAGAACATGAAAGACAAGTACGACGTTTTCAATGTGCTTTCGATTGAAGCGCCGGATGAGAAAAACCTGCGCACTTGTGACGAGCTGGGCCACAAAGTCATTTAGTCATTCCGCGAGTCTTTCGCGCCTTCGTCACGCCGCGTAGTCTTTCCCGAGTTGCCAGCCCCCGGTTGTCAATTCGAAAGACCGATTCACGCGGCGTGTATTTTTTTCGCTCTATGGCAGTACGTCTGAATGGCTGACATTTCTATTGAACTGTTGCTCTTGCAACTCATGACTGGCCTCGCGCTTGGGGCGGTCTATGCGCTCCTCGCCGTCGGGTTGTCGTTGATTTTCGGCATGCTTACCGTCGTAAATTTCGCGCATGGTGCGTTCTTCATGGTGGGGGCATTTTTTGGCGTTTACTTCCTAGGTTTGACCGGAAGTTTCTGGTTCAGTTTGGTGCTCACGCCTCTCTCCGTCGGAGCCATTGGATTGCTCTGCGAACGGTTCTTGGTGCGCCCGCTGTACGGTCGCGGCATCGACTATCCACTGCTCCTCACCTTTGGTTTGAGCTATGTAATGATCGAGGCGATGCGCGTGCTATTCGGCTTGGAAGGACTGCCAACGTCGGTGCCCGATGAGCTACGCGGTGTGGTGAATTTGGGTTTTGGCATGTTCCCGATCTACCGCCTGTTCTTAATTCTTGCGACCGCGTTAATCGTCGGCGGGCTCTGGCTGTTCATTGAGAAAACACGCTATGGGCTCATCATCCGCGCGGGCTCACGCGACCCGGAAATCGTGCGTATTTTGGGTGTAGATATTTCCAAGGTTTGGCTCATGGTGTTCGGGCTCGGAACCGCCATCGCAGGCCTCTCCGGATTGTTGGCAGCGCCAACGCGTGCCGTGAACGCTGAGATGGGCATTCCCGTGCTTGCCGAGTCGTTTGTTGTTACCGTCGTGGGCGGCATGGGCTCGCTACCGGGCGCGGTGGTTGCTGGGTTGCTGGTCGGCGTCGTGTTCGCGATGACCTCGCTTTTCGCGCCGGAGTACGCCGAGCTTTCGATCTTCGTGCTGATGGCGTTAGTGCTGCTGGTTCGTCCGCAGGGGTTGTTTGGTAAAGCCGGATTGATGGGCTAGATGGCGATGACACAACCCAATTTTTTGTCTAAAGCGACAAAACTCATGTCGCAACACCGCGTGGCCTCGGTGCTGGCGTTTCTGATGATCTTTCCGCTCATCATGCCGTATGAAGCACTCGCGTTGAATATCTTGATCTTCGGTCTGTATGCGGTCGGTTTCAACCTGCTATTTGGCTACACCGGGTTGCTCTCCTTTGGGCACGCTGCATTCTTTGGGGTCGGAAGCTACCTCACGGGTATCGCGATTATTCGCTTTGGTTTGTCTTGGTGGATGGCGATTGCCGTGGGCACCGCGTGCGCGGCACTCGTTGGTGTTGTCATCGGCTATCTCGCCATCCGCACGCGCGGAATCTACTTTTCGATGGTCACTTTGGCGCTCGCGCAAATTGTCTATTACGTGTTCTACAAAGCCGAAAATTGGACCGGCGGCGAGAACGGCTTGCGCGGCGTGAACGTTGAAAACTTTAGCGTGTTTGGCGTGCAGCTCGACATCTTGAATCCGCTCACCAAGTATTACGTGTTGTTCGCATTTGTCGCTGCGGCGCTGTGGCTGGTGTCGCGCATTTTGGCGTCGCCGTTCGGTGCAGTGATTGAGTCGATTCGCGAAAACGAAGGTCGCTGCGCCGCGTGCGGGTACGACGTCGCGCGCGCCAAACTTTTGATCTTTGTCTTGTCTGCCGCGATTTGTGGTTTGGCCGGTGCACTGCGTGCCATCCACCTTTCGATTGTCCCGATCGATTCGTTGCACTATTTACTTTCAGGGCAAGCCGTGATGATGTGTTTGCTCGGTGGCATGGGCACGTTCTTCGGACCGTTCGTCGGCGCGGGCGTGTTCCTTTACCTGGAGGACGTGGCGACGGTCTTCACCACGCACTGGATGGCCGTCGTGGGCGTCGTGTTTATGGTGTTTGTTTTGTATTTCCCGCGAGGCATTTGGGGCACGTTGGTTCAGCGCTGGGAAGCGCGGCGCGC
>DAINAJ010000048.1:11476-18044 GCA_036733505.1 Casimicrobium sp. | reverse complement strand
CTGAATGAGACGTCGCTGGTTGCTCCGATTTCGGGCGTGATTTCGAAGCGCAGCGTCGAACCCGGCGAGCGCATCGGCAACGAGATGGCGGTGTTCACGATCCTTGATCCGACGTCGCTGGAAGTCGTGGTGCCGGTTCCGGCTGAGCGCGTGGCCGAATTGAAAATCGGGCAAAAAGCCAGCTTTCAACTCGATACCGGCGGCGCGTCCGTCGACGGCACGCTCGCCCGAATCATTCCGACTACAGGAAGCGCAGCGCGCACTGTGGAAACGCGCTTCGCGCTTCCGGCCGAGAGCGGCATTCCAGCGGGCGCTTTCTTATCGGGGCAACTGCGCTTGTCGCAATCTAGTGCGGCCGTGGCGGTGCCCAGCGTGGCGGTGAAGACCGACGTTACGGGCAATTACTTGTGGGTGGTGCAAGATGGCAAAGCGAAAAAGCTGCGCGTCAAACTCGGTGCAACATCGGGCGAAAACGTAGCGGTCACCGAAGGTTTGGCTGCGGGCGCGAAAGTGCTCACGCTGCGCGGCGCCGAACCGAACGAGGGCCAAGCTGTCACGTTGCCCGGTGCCGCGCCCGCGACAGCAGCGACGCCAGCTGTCCCCGCTGCTCCGGCTGCAGCCGTTGCAGCTCCCGCTCCAGCGGCGAAATAAGGAACACGCACCATGTGGATGACCCGCGTTGCGATTAAAAACCCGGTGTTTTGCACCATGGTGATGTTTGCGCTCATGGTGATGGGTGCTGTGTCGTATTTCCGGCTGCCGATTGATGCGATGCCCGAAGTGAATCTGCCGTTCGCCTTCACCGTCGTTCAATACCCCGGCGCGAGCCCGCAAGCCGTGGAAAACGACTTGACTAAGCCGATTGAAAACGCGCTGAACACCATCTCCGGCGTGAAGAAGATCACGTCACGTTCCCGGGAAAACTCGAGCCTCGTGATCGTCGAGTTTGCGATGGGCACCGAGATCAAAGTCGCAATGCAGGAAATGCGCGACAAGTTGGCGCAAATTCGGCCCGGCTTCCCGAAAGAAGCGAAAGAGCCCTTCGTTTCGCAGGCAAACCGCGACGACGACAAAGCCATCGTTTCGCTCGGCGTCACGTCAAAAATCCGAACGCTACCGGACCTTTCGTACATCGTAGAAGAGGTCATTCGCCGGCGCATGGAGAACGTGCCCGGCGTGGCGACGGTGAATCTCAGCGGTTCGTCAACGCGTGAAATTCAAATCGAGCCGGACCCGGCAAAACTTCGCGCGCGGCGTATTGGCGTCGATCAAGTATTGAACGCGATTCGCACTGACAATATCGACGCTCCGGTGGGCAACATCACGGTTGGTCAAAATGACAAGTCGGTGCGTGTAGATGCGCGCTTCAAAACAGTGGCGGATTTCTCCAATCTGATCGTCGCGCGGCGCGATGGCTTGCAGGTGCGACTCGGTGACGTGGCGACCATCGTTGACGGCAATAAGGAGCAAACCAGCTTCGCGCGAATCGATGGCGTTCGCGCTATCAGCCTTGACATGCTCAAGGTGCGTGGCAGCAATACCGTTGAAGTCGGACAAGGCGTCAAAGCCGCGATTGAACGGCTGAAGAAAGAACTGCCGGCCGACGTTGAATTGACGATTCTTTCGGATCAGTCAAAGTACGTGAAATCGAGCGTAGACGGCGTGAAGAGCACCATCATTGAAGGCGGTTTACTCACGGTTTTGATTGTGTTTGTCTTCCTCGCGTCGTGGCGCAGCACGGTGATTACGGCACTGACGTTGCCGATTTCGGTCGTCGCTACGTTCATTGCGCTCTACGCGTTTGGATTCACGCTCAACAACCTCACGCTGATGGCGTTGTCGTTGTGTATCGGCTTGTTGATCGATGACGCGATTGTGGTGCGCGAAAACATTGTGCGGCACTTAGCAATGGGTAAATCGCACAAGCAAGCTGCACTGGAAGCGACCGAAGAAATTGGCCTTGCGGTGTTGTCGACCACGCTCGCGATTGTGGCGGTGTTCGCGCCCGTGGCGTTCATGGGCGGCATCATTGGTTTGTTTTTCTATCAGTTCGGTGTGACGGTCGTTGTCGCCGTGTTGATCTCGCTATTTGTGAGCTTCACGCTTGACCCGATGCTTTCGGCCGTGTGGGCTGATCCGCTGGGCAATCGATTCAAGCGATTGCCGTGGTTGGGTAAGTTCCTGACGTGGTTTGACCAACGCATGGAAGGCCTGCAGCACCAGTACGAGCGTGTCATTCGCTGGTCTCTTGGGCATCGCAAGAAAGTGCTCGCCATCGTGACCGCTATGTTCGTCGGCAGCATGGGCTTGTTCCCACTCATTGGTAGCGAATTCGTTCCGAAAGACGACCAAAGCGAATTTGGAATGCGGCTGGAAACGCCTGTGGGCTCGAGTCTTGAATACACAACCGTGAAAGTCGCGCAGGCCGAGGCCGAGTTGCGCAAAATTCCCGAGATAAAATTGCTGTATTCCGGTGCAGGCGGCGGTCGTGGAAAAAACACCGGCTGGATCAACGTGATTTTGAAGCCGCGCACCGAACGAACACGTAGTCAAAAGCAGCTCGAAGACATCGCGCGGGATTCGGTGAAAGGCATTGCTGGCATGACCGTGTCGGTCGGCTGGAATAAGCCAGTGCAAGTCTCGTTCGTCGGACCTGATGCAACCATGCTCAAGCAACTTTCTGAGCAGTTCGTCGAGAAGCTTGAGAAGATCAACGGCGTGGTCGACATCGACAGTAGCGAGAAGGCAGCGGTGCCAGCGCTGGTGATCATGCCAAAACGTGCAGAGAGCGCGGAGTTTGGTATCACGCCGTCTACGATCGGCTCGGTGTCGCGTGCGCTAGTGGCCGGGGATGCGGTGGCCACGTGGTTGCCACCTTCGGGTAACTCAGTGGACGTGTCAGTGCGTTTGCCTGCGAACGTCAGAAACGACCCCGCGCAATTGCTGCAAATCCCGCTGGCGAATCCACGAGCACTTGATGGCGATGCGCTCGCGCTGGAGCGTGTCGCCACTATCAGTGAGAGCACCAATCCGAAGAGCATCGAGCGCGCTTTTTTGCAGCGGCAGGTGACGATTAGTGCGAACGCCAAGGGACGCACACCGGGTGACGTGGGCAACGACGTCAATAAATTGATTGAGTCGTTCCCTTTGCCGCCAGGCTATCGCTTTCAGCAAGACGGCGATAACCAAATCATGCGCGATTCGTTTGGTTACGCCGTGGTTGCGCTGGTCTTGGCCGTGACGTTCATTTACTTCGTATTAGGGTCACAGTTCATGAGCTTCGCTCAGCCTTTGGCGATTATGGCCACCTTGCCGTTGTCGCTTGTTGGGGTGATGCTCGCGCTCTTCGTGACCCGCACCACCTTCAACATGTTCGCGATGATCGCCTTCATCATGCTGATGGGATTGGTAGTGAAAAACGGCATTTTGCTCGTTGACTTCGCGAATCAGGCGCGGCGGGAGCAAGGCAAGAGCATCACCGAAGCTCTGGTGTTGGCGGGCCACATTCGCTTGCGGCCGATTTTGATGACCACCGCAGCGATGGTGTTTGGCATGTTGCCGATGGCGCTGGCGCTTAAAGAAGGCGCGGACGGCACGATGGGCCGTTCGATCATCGGCGGCTTGTTGAGCTCCGGCATATTGACGTTGGTTGTCGTGCCGGTGATCTACGCAATGATCGAGGAGTTCAAGGAGCGGCGCGCTGCGAAAAAGGCCGCTCGCCGAGGCGTGACGCTTGATGAGCACGGCGCAGTGGCGTCACCTGCTGAATGAGGCGGCCTTGCGCACGATCAAAATTCCGCTAAACTTAGTTAACTGACTCGCGGTCATTTATGGAGTTTGCCCGTTAAAATGGCTTATTCCTGACCCTACTCAACGCGTATCCACGCCTTCCCGCACATGACGCACATGAACATCGAACAAGTCCGCTTCAACATGGTCGAGCAGCAAATCCGCACATGGGATGTGCTCGATACTGATGTGCTTGACCTGCTACACACCCTCAAACGCGAGAACTTTTTGCCGCCATCGCAGCGCGAGTTCGCGCTGATGGACGTGGAAGTGCCGATCACACCGATTTCAGCGACCGCAAAAATGTGGACGCCAAAAATGGAAGCGCGTGTAGTCCAGGATTTGGGCTTGACCGGCAAGGAGCATGTTCTTGAGGTGGGCGCGCGCGGCGGTTACCTCACGGGTCTGCTGGCTTCGCGCGCAGCGAAGGTCACGAGTATCGAGCTCGACCCAGCCTTGGCTAAGTTCGCCACTGACAATTTGGCGCGTGCAGGCATCACCAACGCCACCATCATCACGGGCGACGGCGCGCGCGGCTGGAAGGGCCAAGCGCCGTACGACGTGATCGTGTTCACGGGCTCGATGGAAGTGCTGCCAGACGAGGTCTTTTCGCAGCTCAAAGCCGAAGGCAAAATTTTCGCCGTGATCGGAAAACTGCCGGTCATGAACGCAACGCTTACGACCGTAAGCGCGACCGGCGGTCGCCGCAATCGAACGCTGTTCGAAACGGTTTTGCCGCCCTTGACCAATGCGGCCAAAGCCCCGGGATTTGTTTTTTGATGATTCAACAGCTTGACGTTCAAGCGCTAGCGCAGGCGCGTAGCCAAGCGCAAGCTCCGCTGGCAAACGCCGTGCTGCTCGACGTGCGCGAGCCGTGGGAGTTTCAGCTAGCTCGAATCGACGGCTCAGTGAACGTCCCGATGTCGACGCTCGTCGGTCGCGTTGACGAAGTGCGTGCGCTGCAAGGCGACGATCCCGTCTCGAAGCCCCTAGTTGTGATCTGTCATCACGGCGCGCGCAGCATGAATTGCGCTCAATTTTTGGCAGGCAAGGGTGTCGAAGGGCTCCTCAATCTGCGCGGCGGCATTGATGCTTGGTCGCAGGTAGTTGATCCGAGTGTCCCCAAGTATTGACCTTGCCGCATGCGGTTGACCTGTTGTTTGTCCCTATTTAGTGATCGTTGGAGCTTTTAATGCGCTTGACCCGAATCCTTTCTCTCTCGGCTTTGTCGCTGGCCATCGCTGGCGCGATTTCTGGCGCTGGCGCAGCTTACGGCGCGGATATTCTCTCGTTGTATCGCGAAGCAACCACGCAGGATCCGGCAGTCGCGTCGGCTCGTGCGTCGCTGATCGCGGCGCGCGAGCGCGTGTCGCAGGCGGAAGCCGCAAATGGGTTTGCGGCAGGCGTCAACGCCAGCGCTAACGCTAACTACTTCGACTCCCATGTGCGCGGTCTCTCGTCGGCACAAACTGATCGCGGATACTTGGCCGCAAGCGTGTCCGCTTACGTGAACAAGCCGTTGATTCGCCCAGCCAACAATGTCGCGATTGAACAAGCCAACGCGGCCGCGAAAATTTCCGAACTTTCGGTCAAGGCTGCGGAAATGGACGTCGCCAGCCGTTTGTCGCAGGCGTACTTTGATGTTTTGCTTGCTCAGGACAACGTCGTGCTCGTGCAATCGCAAAAGGCTGCGTTGACGGAGCAGCTTGCCCAGGCCAAACGCAATTTTGAAGTGGGTACCGCAACAATTGTGGACACCAACGAGGCACAGTCGCGCTACGACCAAGTGCTGGCGCAAGAAATTTCTGCGAAGAACGAAGTTGACCGTACGCGGTGGGCCCTCCGAAACGTCGTTGGCCGCTTCGAAGCTAATCTAAAGAAACTGCGCAACAACGCGCAAGTACCCGCACCCAATCCTGAAAGCATGGAAGCTTGGGTCACCCGCGCCGAGCGTGAGGCGTTTGCGGTGCAGATTTCCCAACAAACTCTCGCGGTGTCAGAGTACGACGTTCGCCGTGCCGAAACGGGCAAGGACTGGACACTAGACGCGACAGCCAACGTCGCGCACGCGCAGAACACCGCCAGCGCGGCGCTCAATCGCGGTTCGTGGTCGAACAGCGGCTTGATTGGCGTTACTTTCAACTGGCCGTTCGATATTTCAGGCGGCGTGAACGCGCGAATTCGTGAAACCCTCGCGCTCGTAGACAAAAACCGTAACGATGTCGAAGCAGCGCGCCGCACTGCCGGCCTTAACGTGCGTCAGGCGTATCTTGGCGTGACCAGCGGTGTCGCGGGTGTGGCCGCGCAGCAGCAAGCGCTCAAGTCGGCTGAGACGCAGCTTGCCTCAACGAAGCTGGGCTTAGAAGTCGGTGTGCGTACTAACCTCGATGTGCTCAATGCGCAGCAACAAGTCACGCAAGTGCAGCGAGATCTCGCACAAGCGCGTTACAACGCACTCCTCAATAACATTCGCCTAAAGGCGGCAACTGGCGTCTTGAATGAGGACGATCTTCGCGCGGTGAATGGCTTTCTGGTTGACTAAACCACGGCCTGGCGGATTACTCCACTCGCTTGATGCCCACGCCCTTTTTCGCGAGCGCTTCGAGTAGATTGTTTTCACCGACCATGTGGCCCACGCCGATGACGACGAAGTGTTTGTCGGTTTGCTTGAAATAACTGTCGATGGCGTCGGCCATTGCTGGATGGCGGTCATCAAAGACGCGTTTGCGGGCAGATAATCCTTCGGGCGTCGTGCCGAACTCTTCGTTGACCACGCGCG
>DAINAJ010000048.1:0-11376 GCA_036733505.1 Casimicrobium sp. | reverse complement strand
GGTAGCCCTGATGCTTTCGCGTAATTGACCAGCGCCGCGTAATCTTCCGCTGGCAACACGCCTTCGAGCTTTTCCGTGGTAACGCCTAGTTTTATGCACGCTTGCTGCGTTTCTGGCACCGTGATGTCCGCTTCAACTGCTAACACCTTCGCTTCGTCGTATCGCTTCAGCACCGACTCTGGCAGCGGAAAGAAATCATTTTTTCCGACGTGCAACGAACCAAACAGCGTGACCGTCTTGCCACCCTTGGAAAGTTCCCAGAGAAACGGTTTGGTGAGTTGCGCGTGGGCGGGCAACGCGAAGGTGGCAACGGCCGCGGCGGCGCCGATGAGCAGAGAGGTGAGGCGTTTCATCATACATAGATAATAGCTGGATGAAGTCATCAGACCTGCCTACACCGCAAGAGGTTGCATCTGCCGCCACGCCAAAACTAACGTGGTTGCAGTCACTGCGCGTGTACTTGGAGCCGGCGTCGTTGCGCATGTTGGCCCTTGGCTTTTCGGCGGGGTTGCCGCTGCTGTTGGTGCTCGGGACACTGAGTTTTTGGCTGCGTGAAGCAGGCATTAACCGCTCAACCATTGGCTATCTGTCGTGGGTTGGTTTGGCGTACGCGTTTAAGTGGTGCTGGGCGCCGCTGGTGGATCGATTGCCGATTCCGTGGCTGACGCGGGGACTAGGGCGGCGGCGTAGTTGGTTGCTGCTCTCGCAGTTGATGATCGTCTGCGGCTTGGTGGGCATGGCGCTGACGGACCCCAAGGTGACGCTCGCCCCCATCGTCTGGTTTGCGCTCCTCACGGCGTTTGGCTCGGCCACGCAAGACATCGCGCTTGATGCGTTTCGTATCGAGTCGGCCGATGTAAATCACCAAAGCGCGCTGGCTGCGGCGTACATGACTGGTTATCGCCTAGCGATGATTTGGGCGGGCGCGGGCGTGCTTTGGGTTGCGGCGCGTGCGGAGGTGGCGAACCCTGCCAACTACGACCCGAACGGCTGGAAGGTGGCGTATCTCGTGATGGCGGCATCGATGATCGTCGGATTTATTACGGTGCTCTTCACGCGGGAACCGGTGCCGCGTCCGCTCGCTCCCACCAAGAGCATGGGCGAGTGGTTGCAGACAGTTTTGGTTGAGCCGTTCGCGGATTTTTTTCGTCGCTATGGCTGGAACGCAGTGCTCGTACTTGCGCTGATCGCCACGTACCGAGTGAGTGACATCGTGATGGGGATCATGGCACCACCGTTTTATGTTGATATGGGTTACAGCAAGGACGAGGTGGCAGCGATTTCGAAAATCTACGGCGTCATCATGACCCTCGTGGGCGCGTTGCTCGCCGGCGTGTTGTCGGTGAAGATTGGCGTGATGCGAACGCTGATGCTCGGCGCGGTGCTGTCGGCGGCGAGTAACGTGCTCTTCTCGTGGCTTGCGACGCGCGGCCATGATGTAACCGCGCTGACGCTGGTCATTTCGATTGATAACCTCAGTTCCGGCATCGCCGCGACGAGCTTCATCGCCTACATGTCGAGCCTGACCAACATCAATTACACGGCGTCGCAATACGCGATGTTGTCGTCGATGATGCTGCTGCTGCCGAAGTGGCTCGCCGGATTCTCGGGTGTAGCGGTCGACGCCGTGGGCTATCACACGTTTTTCATTGGCACAGCCATCATCGGCGTGCCGGTTTTGTTCTTAATCTGGCTCGCCTCGCGGCGACTGGCACTTAAATCTCCGACATCGGCTTCCTAACAGCTTTTTCATTGCAGCGACTGCTAAGTGGCCGTTTGCGCGTAGAAAGAGGCATAGTCGACTTATCCATTTTTGTGCACCAAACGACCGCCTGCTAGTCGCTCACGCCACAACGCTATAAACCCCTAACCGTCTTAAAGGTCTGTCATGCCCACCCAATTTACGCTGAACGCCAAGCCCGTCACGCTCAATGCGCCGGACGACAAACCTTTGCTCTGGGCGCTACGCGAGGACGCCAATCTCGTTGGCACCAAGTTCGGCTGTGGCATCGCGGCGTGCGGCGCGTGCACGGTCATCATTGACGGCGAGGCGGTGCGCACCTGTGCGACGCCGCTGTCGTCCGTCGCAGGAAAACAAGTCACGACCATCGAGGGCGTCACCGCAACGGGCGCGAGCGTCGTACAGCGCGCGTGGGTAGAGCATCAAGTGCCGCAGTGCGGATACTGCCAAGCCGGTTTCATCATGGCCACCACCGCGCTGCTCGAAAAAACGCCCGACCCAACCGACGCGCAAATCGACGCCGCGATTACAAACCTTTGCCGCTGCGGCACCTATCCTGCGATGCGCGCCGCGATAAAAAAAGCCGCGCAACTGAAGAAGGCGAGCGCTTAATCATGGCCGCAAAAAAACACTCCACCGCGCGCCGCGTTTTTCTCATCGGCACCGGCCTCATTGGCGGCGCGCTGGCCATCGGCACCACGCTCGCGTGGCGACGCGTGGCCAACGCGCAAACGTTTAAACCCACGGTGAAAGCGGGCGAAGTGGCGTTCAACGCATGGCTCAAGATCGCGCCGGACAACACGGTCGTCGTACAAGTGCCGCGCCAAGAAATGGGGCAGGGGATTTACACGATGCTTGCGATGCTCGTCGCCGAAGAATTGGACGCAGATTGGAGCAAAGTGCGCGTGGAGCAGGCGCAAATCAATCCGGTGTATGGCAACGTCACCGCGCTCGCCGACAGCGCGCCTGCAGCCATGCAAGCCGCGATGACGACCACCGCGCGCGTGCTTGGTGTGCAGATGACGGGCGGGTCTACGTCCACGCGCGACGGCTGGGAGCCGATGCGCATGGCGGCGGCGAGTGCCCGCAACGTGTTGCTCGCGGCCGCGGCTGCGAAGTGGGGCGTGCCCGCGACTGAACTCAGCATCGAGAAGTCGATCATCACGCATACCAAGAGCAATAAACGCGCGGCGCTCGGCGAATTCGCCCAAGCCGCCGCCACGATGCCTGTGCCGCCGATTGCAATACCCAAAGCGCAGAAAGACTGGAAGCTCTTGGGCACCAGCCCTCCGCGCCTCGATGTCGTCGAAAAAACGCGCGGCACCGCGCAGTTCGGGATCGACGTGCGCCCAGAAGGCTTGTTATACGCCGCAATAAAACATATTCCATTCGTAGCCGGCACGCTGCACGAAGTGCGCTGGAGCGGCGGCGCAGCGCCGAAGGAAGTGTTGCATCAAGTGCGCGGCGAGAACTACCTCGCGGTGATTTCAACGAGCTACTGGTCGGCACAAAAAGCGCTGAAAGAAGTCACGCTCGTGGGCGGTGGCCCATCAGGAAGCGTGCACTCCAGCGCGCAACTGGCCGCGCAATACGCCGAGGTGCTCGACGGCAAAGCGGTCGTGTTAAAGCCATTGCATCGCACGTTCGGTAAACATGGCGACGCTGAAAAAGTCATCAACGCAGCGCCCGAAAAGCAACGCATCGATGCCGAATACAGCGTTCCGTTTTTGGCGCACGCGCCTATGGAGCCGCTCAACTGTACCGCGCAAATCAAGGACGGCAAAGTGGACGTGTGGGTCGGCAACCAAGCGCCCACGGCGGTGTTGTGGCTCGCTGCGGGCAATGTCGGCGTGCCTGAAGAAAACGTAACTGTGCACACGCCCTATCTCGGTGGCGGCTTTGGTCGGCGCGTTGATCTCGAAGTGATCCGCCAAGCGCTTGCGTGCGCCAAGGTGACCGGCGGCAAACCGGTGCAATTGATTTGGTCACGCGAAGAAGACATTAAGCACGACGCCTACCGTCCCGCCGTGTCTGCTCGCATGAGCGCGGCGCTCGACGACAAAAGCGGCGTGTCCGCATGGCATCACCGCATGGTCGGGCCGAGCGTGGGCAAGAGTGTCATGGGTCGCATGAATCCGCTCGCAGCGGGCGATTTCCCGCCGGACAAAACCAATGCGGAAGGCGCAGCGGAATTGCCGTATGCATTCGCCAACTTCAAGTGCGATCACGCGCAAGTGGACCTGCCTGTGCCGCTGGGATATTGGCGCAGCGTGGGAAATTCGTACACCGCGTTTTTCGTGGAAACATTCGTCGACGAACTCGCTGTCGCGCTCAAGAAAGATCCGTATCTTTTCCGTTTGGAGCTATTGAAGGATCAACCGCGATTCGCCAAAGTGCTCGACGCCGCAGCGAGCGCAGCGCAGTGGAGCGCGGTTCTACCAGGTTCAGGCAAGGGTTGGGGGCGTGGCATCGCGCTCGCTGAATCGTTCAAGAGCATCGTGTGTCAGGTTGTCGACGTTGAAGTCGTTGGCAAAACGATCCACGTGCGCCGCGTCGTCACCGCCGTCGATTGCGGCATGGCGCTACATCCCGACAACGTAAAGGCGCAAATCGCTAGCGCCGCGATCTATGGATTGACCGCCGCACTCAAAGGAAAAATCACCTTCAACGAAGGCATCGTCGAGCAAAGCAATCTGCACGATTACGCGTTGCTTTCGATGGCCGAGTGCCCGGCGTTCGAAACGATAATCGTGGACTCTGGCGCAGCGCTCGGTGGTATCGGCGAGGTTGGTTTGCCGCCCATCGCTCCTGCGCTTGGCAACGCGATCTCTGCGGCTACGGGGAAGCGTTTGCGGGCGTTGCCGTTTGAATTATCCTGATAGTCATGTCTGCGTTAAACGCCCGATTTGAACCGCGTCGCGTAGCGCGCTACGCGGTGATTGCGCTTGTCGGTGTCTTCTTTAGCGGATTTGCCCACGCGCTCTTGGCTTCAATGAGTCCCGGTGCGCATACACGTGCTCAGTTCGCGGCGATCGTTGAGATTCCGGAGGACAGGCAAGGGCAGAAACAATGGAAACTTCAGGTGCATGATCGGCCGCTGTGGATTGTGTTTCCCGATGCGAGCGACATGGCGGAATTACGCGAACTTGATGCGGCCACGTCAAACCCATCGTATCCGCTCCACGCGCGCGAAGCGAACGCTTGGGGATTTTGGGGCGAAAGTACGCATCTTGGATGTTGGGTGACCTATTCAGCGGCGCCAGACGAGCGACAACAACAGTGGTCGCAATGGCGCGGCGGGTTCGTTGATCCCTGCCACTTCGGTTGGTGGGATAAGGCGGGCCGCGCGGTTGGCTTCAACTATCAACGAGGCGGCTGGGGCGCTAACCTCAAGAACCTACCGCCCGCCGACATCGAGTATTTGGGGGGTGGCAAGTTTCTTGTCTACCGCAATTTGCGCGAGCCGCGACCGTAGGAGCCGTAGCCCGGAGAAGCGAAGCGCGTCCGGGTTCTGGTGTAACCCCCGAAGGCGCTTTTCTAAGTGGGCTCGATGAACAAATGCCTTGACGCGCTGCGCTTCTCAAGGCTACGTCATTACGCGATACGGTCAGCGCAGAATGCTCGGGAGGAGGGGACGGGGTGAGCACCCTGCGCTGACCGCATCATGATGAGTGGGGTCGGTTGGGTTGACGGTCTCGGCTCGTGGGTAACGAGTTGCTCAGCCTACGTTTGGCGAGTTTCTTGTTCATGTGTTGTTTCGCCATGCTTAGGCGAACGCTTTGGCGAGCATGGCAACAAGTTCACTGGTTTGCGTTGCTGTAACACCTTGAAAACCAGCAGCGATCACGGTGGTTAGCGCGAACGTGGTGGTCATTGACACAGCGGCGGTCAGAGCGCGGTCAACGCGTGAAAGTGTGCCGGCAAATTGCGTGGTGGTTTTCATAATCATGTCCCTTTGTTTTGGTTTCAGTGGCATCGCGTTGTTGCGATGGAATGAACTTTAGCGGGGCATGATTTCGCTTGCGAGGGGCAAGCGACGAACTGCGGAAAGCGTGCGCGAAACGACGAAAAGCGGCGTGGAGCAGATTTGATTTAGAACGGCGCGCGTGATTCGAACGACTGTATTTCGCCGCTTACTGGATGCGGAAAAGCAAGCTTCGCAGCGTGCAGCAACAGGCGCTCGCCTACTGCGGGCGGCACGGACGCATACAAGCTGTCTGCGATGATGGCGTGGCCCAAAGAGGCGAGGTGTACGCGCAGTTGATGGCTGCGACCCGTGATCGGCGTGAGCCCTACGCGAGTGCGACTAGTGGATGTGTCGCGTTTCAGCACAACGAAGTGCGTGGTCGCGGGTTTGCCAATGCTGTGATCGACCATTTGTCTTGGGCGGTTCGGCCAATCGCAAATGAGCGGTAAGTCAATGGTGCCAGCTTCGGGCTCGATCAAGCCGTGCGTCACGGCTTCGTAATACTTACTCACCACGCGGGTTTCGAATGCACGGCTGATGGCGCGTTGCGACTCAATGCCGCGCGCGAACACCATGAGCCCTGAGGTTTCCATGTCGAGTCGGTGGACGACGAGCGCGTCGGGAAATGCGGCTTGCACGCGCGCGCTGACACAGTCCGCTTTGTCGGGACCACGCCCTGGCACCGAGAGTAAACCGCTGGGTTTGTCGACGATCACGAATGCATCGTCGACATGCAGCACAGAAAGCGCAGCCTCTACGATTTGACTTCGCCGACGACGAGGTATTCCAGCAGCGCCTTTTGGGCGTGCAGACGATTTTCCGCCTCGTCCCACACAACGCTCTGCGGACCGTCGATCACACCAGCAGTCACTTCTTCGCCGCGATGCGCCGGCAGACAGTGCATAAACAACACCGAAGAATCGGCCAAGGCCATCATTTCTTCGTCTACGCACCAATCGGCGAAGGCTTTTTTGCGAGCCTCAGTTTCTGCTTCGAAACCCATGCTGGTCCAAACGTCGGTCGTCACCAAGTGTGAGCCGCGCGCTGCGTCAAGCGGATCGGCGAACACGCGCACATGACCATCGGCGGACGCGAGCATCGAAGCCGGAATTTCGTAGCCCGGAGGCGTTGACGCGTGCACGGTGAAGTCCAAAATCTTTGCCGCTTGCAGCCAAGAATTGAGCATGTTGTTGGCGTCGCCAACCCACGTAACGATTTTGCCTTTGATGTCACCGCGATGTTCAACGAACGTGAAAATGTCGGCGAGCACTTGGCACGGATGATGATCGTCCGTTAGGCCATTGATCACCGGCACCCGTGAATATTCCGCGAAGCGTTCAACGACGCTTTGATGAAATGTGCGGATCATCACAACGTCCACCATGCGACTCACCACGCGTGCCAAGTCCTCCACCGGCTCGCCACGCGAAATTTGCGATGCTTCGCTCGTCAAGAAAATCGCGGAGCCGCCGAGTTGGTTCATGCCCGCTTCAAAACTCACACGCGTACGCGTTGAATTTTTCTCGAACACCATGGCAAGGGTCCGATCGCGCAGCGGGTGGTAAAGCTCGTAGCGCTTGAAGCGATCTTTGATGAGGCGCGTACGCTCGAACAAATAAGCGTATTCGTTCGTGGTGAAATCGGTCATTTGCAGGAAATGACGAACTTTGGCGACTGGCGCAGCGTTTGCGGCGGATGGAGCGTGGGATGTTTGAACGTTAGGCATAGGCATTGCTACGTTTGCAGTGCTCTCAAAAGAGAGAGTTTACTCGCGTTGCTAAAATCAGATAGTCGGAGCTCTTCCTCAACCTATCCACGAGGGATCGGGCTTCCAAACCTTAGGCTGGCCATGAGCACTCGCGCCTCCAACGCGCCCACGTTATCTCCCGCAACGCACATCGAAAGTGATCTCGTCATCAAAGGGATCACGCTGTCCGGTCACCAGTTTCGCCCGAGCGATTGGGCGGATCGGCTCTGTGGCGTGATGTCCGCCTTCGGTGCCGATGAGCAACTGCGTTACAGCCCGCTGGTTACGCCGGCGTTGCGTGATGGGCTGCGCTGCGTGATCGTTAAGCACGAGTTGGCCGCACTTGAGCCGCGTCTCTTTAAGTTTTTCCTGAGTTTCGCGGTCGACAACGACCTGCAAATAACGATTGACGCTGACGCGGTGGCAACCCTGCTTCCTGAGTCTGCGCGGCGTTTGTCCATGGATTCCACCGTGCTTACGCCAAAGGTGCAGCCGGCGACCGAACGTAACGAAGACTACTGATTTCTCGCTCGTTCGTTGCGCTCCGCGTTGTTGGGCGGGTATTTATTCTCGGTCACGTTGCTCTGTCGGGTGTTACAGCGCTTGACTTGCGTTGGCATTGGATTACGATTGGTTCTAACTAGAACTTTATCCGCTGTTCACTCGCGACTGTCTCGCCTTATTCAGTTCACCGTTTGTTGGCATTGGAGGCCTCATGTTGCTCTCTATCGCTCGCCGTCTTACGAACGCGTTGGTTGCGACACTCATTTCCGTGTCGGTTCATTCGGAAATCCTCATCGGACAATCGGTTCCGACGAGCGGCACACTTGCGCCGTTCGGGACGGCGACGGCGAAGGGAGCGCAAGCGTACTTTGATCGCGTGAACGCCGCAGGCGGCGTCAACGGCGAGCGCATTCGGGTGGTCGTGGTCGACGACGGCGGGGACAGCAAACGTACAGTTGACAACGCTCGTCAATTGGCCGGGCAAGGCGTCGTCGCATTGTTTGGGTCAATCGAGGGCGGACCGTGCACGGCGCTGCTGCCGGTGGTGGCTGAACTTCGAATCCCACTGGTTGCGTGTATGGCGGGGTCGCCACAGCTGCGTGAGCCCTTCAACCCATACGTGTTTACGGTTCGTGCGCCGCACGTGCTGGAGTTTGACGCACTCATCAAGCATGCGGCGCAGCACGGCCTGTCGCGGCTGGCATTCGTCCACTCCGACAGCGATACCGGGCGCCTGCATCTGGCTAACGTGACGCGCCTTGCGAAGGAAAACGGCGTGTCGTTGGTCGCGGCGATTGCGCTGCCGGGGAAGCCGGACATCGGCGCGCTCGCCAAGCAGATTCAGCGCGCGAAGGCCGACTGCGTGCTCAACCACGGCGGTTACGCGACGTATGCGGAGCTGTTGAAAGCGATGCGTGCGCTTGGGTCCGACGCTACGTTTTTGGCGGTCAACTCGGGCGGCGAGCAATTGGCCAAAGCGATGGGCAAGGGCGCAGCGGGCGTGGTTATGTCGCAAATTGCCCCGTATCCTTGGGCGCGATCAACACCGATCCAGCGCGACTATCAGGACGATCTGCATGCAGCCCACCCGAATGAACCGTTCGGTTTTTCGAGTATGGAAGGTTATGTGAGCGCTCGCCTACTTGTAGAAGGCTTGCGCAAGGCGGGTGCGCGGCCGACGCGCGAACGCTTGACGGCAGCGCTCGAACGTATGAACCGCATCGATTTGGGCGGTTACGACGTGCGTTACGTACCCGGCAAGCACGACGGAGCCGATTTCGTCGATCTCACAATGATCCGAGCAGACGGTGGCTTTTTGCGTTGACAGTCCGCGGCGGGGAAGAACCGCATGCAGAAATCGCAGGCAACAAAAAAGGCCCCGAGGGGCCTTTTCTACACAACCGAGTTCGGGAGCTAAAGCTTAAGCAGCTTTCTTTTCGCCCATGCCCTTAACGGCACGAACGAGGTTGCTCTTCACGCGGGATGCGAGATTCTTGTGAACGATTCGCTTATCAGCAATGCGGTCAATCACAGATTGCGACTCTTGCATCTGCTTTTGCGCAGCGCCTTGGTCGCCTGCGAGGACGGCTTTTTGCACTTTCTTCACTGCGGTGCGCAGTTGGGTGCGAAGCGCTGCGTTGTGGGCGCGCTGTTTATCGTTTTGACGGGCTCGCTTTTTAGCTTGTGCGCTGTTTGCCATGGCAGAAAATCTTTTCTCTAGTAACGAATTCGGTGAACCAGCTATTCTACGGGGAATTTCTGCACCCTGCAAGCCGTGAGCCTTTTCAAATCAATTCTGAGCGTTTCCGCCATGACCTCGCTTTCGCGCGTGGCGGGGTTTGCCAACCAGATCGTCATGGCCAAAGTTTTTGGAGCGGGGGCGGTTAACGACGCCTTTGAGGTCGCGTTTCAACTGCCCAATATGATGCGGCGCCTCTTTGCAGAAGGCGCGTTCGCGCAGGCCTTTGTACCGCTGATAGCCGAATATAAAAGCCAGCGCGGCATAGCGGCCACTCACTTACTGATCAACCGAGTGGCGACATTGCAACTGGTTGCACTTCTGTCCGTCTCGGCTCTAGGCATCGTGGCGGCGCCTTGGCTGATCCCGATTTTTGCCGGCGGATTTGCCAAAACTGAGGGTAAAACGCTGCTTGCAACACAGCTCTTGCAGATCATGTTCCCGTATTTGCTGTTCATTTCAATGACCGCCTTGGCGGGCGGCGTCATGAATATCTGGAAGAAATTCGCTATTCCCGCTTTCACGCCGGTGCTGCTCAACTTGTGCATGATCGCCGCCGCGTTGTGGGCAACCCCCTACTTTGCTCAGCCGATTCATGCGCTGGCGTGGGGAGTTGTGGCTGGTGGCGTGGCCCAGCTCTCGATGCAACTCTGGCCGCTGTACAAGCTCGGTATGTTTCCGCGCTTGGACTTTCACTTCCGCGACGAAGGCGTGCAGCGCATGCTGAAAACGATGGCACCGGCACTGATCGGTGTATCGATTGCGCAGATTAGCATCTTACTCAACACCAACTACTCATCTTTTTTTGGCGACGGCGCCGTGAGTTGGCTCAAAAAGGCAGATCGCCTTATGGAACTGCCCACAGCATTGCTTGGCGTCGCGATTGGTACGGTCATCCTCCCCGCGCTTGGCACGCTGCGTAGTGAAAAAAATGCGCGGGGCTACGGCGAATTGTTGGACTACGGGATGCGCTTTGCGTTGATCGCCACGCTGCCCGCGATGGCGGTGATGAGTGTGCTCGCAACGCCAATGGTTGCCACTTTGTTTCAGCGCGACGCCTTCACCGCGCGAGATTCGCTGCAAACCGGCCCGGCCGTCGCCGCCTATGCAGTTGGCATCATTGCCCTGGTTTGGATCAAAATCTTGGCTCCAGCTTTTTACGCGCAGCAAGACACCAAAACACCAGTGAGAATCGGCGTTCGCGTCTTACTCATCACACAGCTCTTCAATCTCTTCTTTGTTTTTGTCGTGTTCAGACACTTCGCGCCGCATTTGTTACACGCAGCGCTCGCGCTCTCCACCAGCCTTGGCGCTGTGCTTAACGCTTGGTGGCTGTATCGTGGGCTACGTCAGCGCGGCTTGTATGTCCCACAAAGCGGCTGGCGACAATACGGACGCCAGCTAATGGCTGCAACGTTGTTCACAGCCGCTATTCTGATCTTCGCGAAACCGACCGACGCGTGGTGGACTACTGCGGGTGAATTTCCCCGCATCGCTATGCTCTCGGCGCTGTTCGTGCTGGGTGGATTTGCGTACTTGGGGGCACTGTACTGCTTCGGTTTTCGCCTGCGTGATGTCAAGCGTTGATGCCTCTCAACCGTTCGCCTACGAAAATTTGCGCGGCACGCGCTTCTTTTCCGATTCGGGCACCGGCGCTAGCGCACGAATGTGCAGCACGT
>DAINAJ010000047.1:1446-18196 GCA_036733505.1 Casimicrobium sp. | reverse complement strand
GCGCAAGCTCAATCCGGTTGCCACCTGGAATCGCGCCGTTCTTGGCAGTAATCCCGAACGCCCATGGCTCAACCACTGCCGCGACGGCAATGAACACGGCGGCCAGGCCAATCATGCTGTGCATGAACGCAACCAGCTCAGGCATCTTGGTCATTTCGACGCGTTTGGCCATTACCGCACCAAGACCACCGCCCACAACCAGTCCGAGCAAAACGTAGGTCAAACCAGCCGCTGAGTCGTTGGCCAATTTGTAGATCAACGCGCAAGTCGTGACCGCCGCAATGGCCATGCCGAGCATGCCGAAGCGATTTCCCTTAATCGAGGTAGTCGGATGCGAGAGCCCTTTTAGCGCCTGAATGAAGAAAACCGACGCGACGAGATAGAGAAGAACGACGAGGTTCATGCTCATTTGGCGGCCTCCGACTTCACTTCTTTTTTCTCTTTCTTCTTAAACATTTCAAGCATGCGCTTGGTGACTAAAAAGCCACCGAACACGTTCACGGCAGCCAGCGCCACCGCCAATACGCCCATCGTTTTTCCGAGGGTGGTTTCCGTCAATGCCGCTGCGAGCATCGCGCCCACAATAATGATGGCCGAGATGGCGTTGGTCACGGCCATGAGTGGCGTATGCAGCGCAGGCGTGACATTCCAGACAACGTGGTAGCCGACGTAAATGGCCAGCACGAAAATGATGAGGTTGATAACGATATGGTCTACGCCGCTCATTTCTTGTCTCCCGTGACGAGTGTGGCCGCAACGATGTCGTCCTCAAGATTGATACTGAATGCACCAGTTTTGAAATCGACCAGCAATTTCAAGAAATCCAGCAAATTGCGCGAGTAGAGCGCGCTGGCGTCCTGCGGCAACAACGCCGCGAGATTAGTGTGGCCAACGAGCGTTACTCCGTGCTTCACCGCGACTTGATCTTTAACCGTTAACGGGCAATTGCCGCCCTGCTCTGCGGCCAAATCGATGATGACCGAGCCCGGTTTCATCGCTTTAACCATCTCTTCGGTCACCAGCACCGGCGCTGGGCGACCGGGAATCAGTGCCGTGGTGATGACCACATCGGCGAGCGCGACTTTCTTGGCGACTTCTGCTCGCTGCCGCGCCATCCAACTCTCCGGCATCGGTTTGGCATAGCCGCCCACGCCAACCGCTGCTTCGCGCTCCTCATCGGTTTCATAAGGAACGTCAATGAATTTCGCGCCGAGCGATTCAACCTGCTCTTTGACCGATGGGCGAACGTCGGACGCCTCAATGACCGCGCCGAGGCGCTTGGCGGTTGCGATAGCTTGCAGGCCGGCCACCCCGACGCCGAGGATCACGACGCGTGCCGCTTTCACGGTGCCCGCCGCCGTCATCAGCATCGGGAAAAATTTCGGGTAATGGTTCGCCGCCAGAATCACCGCCTTGTAGCCCGCGATGTTTGCTTGCGACGAGAGCACGTCCATGCTCTGCGCGCGCGTCGTGCGCGGCGCTTTGTCCATCGAAAAGCCATTGACGCCGCGCGCCTTGATGGCCGCGATGCCTTCCGAGTTGAAGGGGTTGAGTAATCCCACGACGCTCGCGCCAGACTTGATCGAAGCCAACTCGGATTCGTTAGGGCCGCGCACTTTGAACACAATGTCGCTGGCAGCAAGTACTGCTTGTGCGGTGGATACGATGGTCGCCCCTGCGGCGGCATACGCGTCGTCGAGCAAGCTCGAGGCATTTCCCGCTCCAGATTCGATGACAACGCTGATGCCCGGAATTGCGGCCATCTTTTTTACGGTTTCAGGCGTCGCTGCAACGCGCGTTTCGCCGCTGGCGGTTTCCTTGATGATGCCAATCTGCATCGGGCACCTCCCCTTTTTTTGTTGACGCAAATGAGTTTATCCGCTTTTCGATTTCATTTTTCGGGATAACCCTGAGCGAATCGTGAACGCGGCGGCGACGACTTACAGTAAATTAACAAGGTTAACTTTTGGAGAAATATATGTTTAGTTTGAAACGACTCGGATTTGCTGTTGCGCTGGCCGTTGGCTTGACGGCAACGCTGGCGAATGCTGCGAGCCTCAAAGGCGCCGCGCAAAACGACATTCTGACCGCCGATCCACACTCGCAGAACCACGCGACGACTAACGCAATCCTCATGCACACGTACGAGGGACTTACGCGCTACAACGCAAAGCATGAAGTCGAGCCGGCGTTGGCCACCAAGTGGACCTACATTTCGCCAACACAAGTACGGTTCGAATTACGCAAAGGCGTCAAGTTTCACGACGGCACGAACTTCACCGCTGACGACGTCGTGTTTAGTTTTAATCGCATCAAGCAGCCGCAAGGCACGATGCAGATCTACATCGCCGGCGTGAGTGACGTGAAGAAAATCGACGACTACACAGTTGATTTCATCATGCCTGCACCGAACCCAATCTTGCTTCGAAACATCATTGACTTCCGCATAATGAGTAAGTCGTGGGCTGAGAAAAACAAGGCGACGAACATTCAAGATTTCAAGGCCAAAGAGGACACGTATGCGTCTCGCAACGCGATGGGCACCGGCCCGTACGTGTGGAAGAGCTGGTCACCAGAGCAAAAAATTGAGTTCACCGACAACCCGAACTGGTGGGGCAAGAAGGACGGCAACGTCACGAGTTACACATACCTTCCTATTAAGGCCGACGCCACGCGGATATCCGCGCTGATTGCGGGCGACGTTGATCTGGTGACGGAAGTTCCGCCACAAGACGTTGAGCGCCTAAAGAAAGAGCCCAAGTTGAAGGTGGTTGAAGGGCTCGAAGTGCGCACCATGTTCCTCGGCATGGATCAGTGGAGCGACGAGGCCAAGTACACCAACGTGAAGGGGAAAAACCCGTTCAAGGACAAGCGCGTTCGTGAAGCACTTTCGCTGGCGATTGACCGCGAAGCAATCAAAAAATCAATCATGCGCGGCCTCTCGGTGCCAGCGGGCATCATGGTCGCTCCGGGCGTAAACGGCCACAGCAACGACATCGACAAGGCGGAATTTAACGTCGCTAAAGCGAAAAAGCTGCTGGCCGATGCGGGCTATCCCAATGGCTTTGAGCTGACGCTCGACTGCCCGAACAATCGCTACGTAAACGATGAGAAAGTGTGCCAAGCGGTGGTCGCGATGTGGGCCAAAATTGGCCTCAAGCCAAAGCTCAACTCGATGAACTTTTCACCGTACATCGCCAAGATTCAAAACTTCGACACTAGCGTTTATATGTTGGGTTGGGGCGTGGCCACATACGACGCGCTGTACTCGTTGCAGTCGCTCGTACGCACCAAAACTACCGGCGCGGATGGTAACTTCAACCTCGGGCGCATCAACGACACTCGTCTAGACGCCATCATCGACCAACTCAAAACCGAACCCGACGTGACCAAGCGCAATGCGCTCATCCGCCGCGCGCTCGAGCGCACCAAGGAAGAGTCGTACTACGTCACGCTGCATCACCAAGTTCGTCCTTGGGCGATGAAAAAAGAAGTGACGACGGTGCACCGCTCGGACGACCGCCCCGAAGCGCGCTTCGCGAAAATCTCCGGCGGGGGTTCGTAATCCAAAGGTTTGCCGCGTCGCGCGGCGGAGAAAATGGCACCTCCGGGTGCCATTTTTTCTGCGCTGCTCACATCGACGAGCGAGCCGGTCGCATGAGTCACCTCGCGACCGCTACAACCGAAACACGCTTATACAACTTTCTATGGAAAACGACTGCCAGGCGGTCGTTTCAGCCATTTTTTATGAATACTCGATAATAGAGAAAAATCAGCTGTATCGACGGTCTGGCGGTCGTTGCATACATAAAGTTATTGACGATGCTGTCGCGCCGTATGCGGCGCGCGCATGCTCAACTCTGCGTCACAAGAAACCGAAAGAAGTTAAGCAATGAAACTAGGCATAGAAGGCAAATGGGCACTGGTGTGCGCCGCGAGCAAAGGTTTGGGCAAAGGCTGCGCACGCGCATTGGTCGCCGAGGGCGTGAACGTGGTAATCACGGCGCGCGGCGCCGATGCCTTGGAAGCGACCGCCGCCGAGCTGCGCGCCGCGAACCCAGCCGTGAAGGTCATCGCGGTTGCTGGCGACATCACCACACCGGAAGGTCGCGCGGCCGCGCTGGCAGCTGCACCGTATTTCGACATTCTGGTCAACAACGCTGGCGGCCCGCCGCCAGGCGATTTTCGGAACTGGACACGCGACGATTGGATCAAGGCGGTCGACGCGAACATGCTGACGCCGATCGAACTGATGAAAGCCGTGATCGACGGTATGTGCGAGCGCGGATTTGGTCGCATTGTCAACATCACGTCCGGCGCGGTGAAGGCCCCTATCGACACGCTAGGCCTCTCTAACGGCGCGCGCAGCGGACTCACTGGCTTTGTCGCTGGACTGGCACGCCAACAGAAAGTGGCGAGCCGAAACGTCACGATTAACGGCCTACTCCCTGGCCCCTTCGACACAGATCGCATGAACACGATGCTCGCCAATTGGGCCAAACGCGACGACAAACCTGTTGCTGATGTCGCCGCCGCGCGGCTCAGCAAAAATCCCACGAAACGCATGGGCACCATCGACGAATTCGGAGCAACCTGCGCGTTTTTGTGCAGTCAACACGCAAGTTTCATCACCGGCCAAAACATTCTGATGGACGGCGGCGAATATCCAGGCACGTTCTAACCAAAGGAGCGGGCGCCCTACCCGTTCGCGCGCTGCGCAGCGATCACTTCCATCCGAACCTGCTCAGTGAGCTCTGCCTTGATGTCCATGAATGTCGGCGTCGTCTTCACTGAGTAGCTGCGCGGGTGCGGCATCGGCACAGCGCGGTCGAGCTTGATCCGCCCTGGCCGCGCACTCATGACCATCACGCGACTGCCCATGAACACCGCCTCGTCGATGTCGTGCGTCACGAATAGCACCGTCTTGCGCTCAGCCTCCCAAATGCCGAGCAGAAGCTCCTGCATGAGTTCGCGCGTCTGATGATCGAGCGCGCCAAAAGGCTCGTCCATGAGCAGCATGCGCGGATTGTTCGCGAGCGCACGCGCCAGCGCTGTGCGCTGCTGCATGCCCCCGGAAAGCTGCTTCGGAAAGTGACTCTCAAAGCCGCGCAAGCCGACTTTTTGAATGAAGGCGTTGGCAATGTCAAGTTGCTCCGCACGCGGCAGATTGCGCTCACGCAGGCCAAAGCACACGTTCTCGAGCACCGTGAGCCACGGAAATAACGTGTAGCTCTGAAACACCATGCCGCGATCTGGACCGGGACCAGTAATGCGCTTGCCGTCGAGCAGGACTTCACCCGAGGACTGCTGATCGAGGCCGGCGACGATTCGGAGCAGCGTGCTTTTGCCGCATCCAGATGGTCCCAAAATCGTAATGAAATCGTTTTCGGCAACGTCAAGATCTGTGGCTTGAAGCGCGACAGTCGGCGCGCGGCCTTCGGACGAGAAAGTGCGCGATACGCCGCGAACGGAAAGGATGTTCATACGGTCATTTCCCCAACGCGGCCCACGGAAAAAATTTCCGATTGGCGAACTTAAACAGCATGTCGCTCGCTAGACCAATGAGACCAATCACGATGATGCCAAAAATAATTTGATCGGTCGCGAGTAAGGCTTGGCTGTCGGTAATCATGTGCCCGATGCCGCTTGAGGCACCGATCAGTTCCGCGACGATGACGTAGGTCCACGCCCAGCCGAGCACCATGCGCAAAATTTCCGCGATCTCGGGCGCTGCGCCGGGGATCAGCACGCGCTTAACCAAGCTCGCGTCGGTCGCACCCAAGGTGTAAGCAGCTTCGACCAAATCGCGGCGGGTGTTGCCGACGACAACAGCGATCATCAGCACCAGTTGGAAGAACGAACCGATAAAAATCACCGCAAGTTTTTGTGCTTCACCGATGCCCGCCCACAAAATAAGCAAAGGAATGAACGCCGACGCTGGCAGGTAGCGAGCGAACGAGATGAACGGCTCGAAAAAAGCCTCTATCGGCTTGTACGCACCCATCATCACACCCAACGGCAACGCAAGCAAAGCCGCAAGGAGGAAGCCCCCAACCACGCGCCAAACGGTCATCCCGATGTCCTTGGCGAACCCCATTTCAGCCAAAAGCGTGTAACCGCTCTTAACCATCATGACGGGGTCTGCCAGAAACGTTTTGGAGACGAAGCCACCGAATGTCGCTATCGACCATACGGTAACGAACACAACGAAGAAGGAAATGCCAAGCGCGACGCGCGCGCTCGGCGTTACGGGAGTGAGCGGGCGCATCGCGTTCGCTGCTTACTTGATGAAGCGCGTGTCGGCGAGTTTCGACAAATCCGGAATGGATTTGATGATGCCGGCTTCAAGCAACAAATCTGCAGCTTCCTTGCTGAACTGAGCATGCTCGCCGGAGAAGAATTTTTGGTTGGCGGCTTTGTCTTGCCAGCGCAAGAAGGATGCGCTCTTGGCGAACGCTTCGCCCGTTTGCTTTACGTCTGCGCCCATGATTTCATAACTCTTTTTTGGGTCCGACTGGATCATTGCGAGCGCATCAAAATAGCCGTTGGCTAGGGCTTGTGCCGCTTTCGGATTCTCGGCCAAGAACTTCGGCGTGCAGCCGAACGTGTCCATCACCATTGGGTAATCGAGTGTCGTCGCGATGATTTTTCCTGCTTCTGGCTTCGCGCGAACCGACGAAAGATATGGCTCGTACGTCATACCCGCATCAATATCGGCATTGCCCGCAATCATCGCATTGGCCGCCGCTTGCGGTTCAAGGTTCACGACTTTCACGTCCTTCACCGACATGCCATTCTTCTTGAGCATCCAAGCGAGCGCGAAATACGGCGAAGTACCTGGTGCACTGGCCGCAACAGTCTTACCCTTCAAGTCAGTGATCTTCGAAATGGCAGGCTTTACAACCATGCCGTCCGCGCCAAAGCTTTTGTCGAGCTGAAAGATTTGCGTGGTCGCAACGCCCGCGGCGTTCCATCCGATCCAAGTTTCAACCGTCGTCGCGGCGCACTGCACGTCGCCCGAAGCAATTGCTAGGTGACGATCTTTCTGTGGAATTTTCTTAATAGCAACATCCAGTCCGTGCTTCTTGAAAAGTCCTGCCTCCTTAGCCAGCGTGAGTGGTGCGAACCCCGTCCACCCGGACATACCAATTGTCACCTTGGTGTCTTGGGCTAACACGGGAGCGGAGGAGACCGCAACAAGTGCAAATGCGATGAGCGTTTTTTTCATGAGAATTTCCTTTGGAAAAATTTAAACGTTGGTTGTAAGGTCTAAGCAGGTATCCACAGGGCAGGTAATTCGGATTGCGCAGGCAAGGATCGAAACACCTTCGACAGCGCGCCGTTGCGCACGAGAAGTGTCGCACGTTCGATCTCCGGCGCCATGTAGCGATCCTGATCGATTGAACGACATTGAGCACGTAGCAAAGCGTGTGCCTCTTCTAGCGCGTTCGACGACTTCAGAGGACGCAAAAACTCAATCCCCTGCGCCGCCGCCAGCAGTTCGATGCCCAAGATGTGCGCCGTGTTCGAAATCATTGCCTGCAAACGCCGCGCGGCGAAGGTCGCCATCGAGACGTGATCTTCTTGGTTCGCAGATGTCGGCAGACTGTCCACGCTTGCGGGATGCGCGAGTGATTTATTTTCACTGGCGAGCGATGCAGCAGTGACATGAGCAATCATGAAGCCAGAATTGAGCCCCGCGTCGGCCGTCAAGAACGGCGGTAGTCGCGACACGCTGCCGTCAATGAGCATGGCAACGCGCCTCTCGGCAATTGCCCCCACCTCAGCGATCGCAACGGCCATCGCATCGGCCGCCAGTGCGACAGGCTCCGCGTGGAAATTCCCGCCAGAAATCATCTCTTGCGTATCGGCGAACACCAACGGATTGTCAGTCACCGCATTGGCTTCGCGCAGCAACACCAATGCGGCATGGCGCAGCTGATCGAGGCATGCACCGATGACCTGCGGCTGACAGCGCAGGCAATACGGATCTTGTACACGGTCGTCGCCCTCAGTGTGCGACTGTCGGATGGCGCTGCCCGAAAGAAGCGCTCGGTAATACTTGGCCACATCAATCTGCCCAGGCTGCCCGCGTACGGCATGAATGCGAGGATCAAACGGGCCGTCGCTTCCACGTGCCGCGTCAACCGTCAGAGCTCCAATCACAAGTGCAGATTCAAGCACCGGTTCGAATGTCAACAACGCATGTATCGCCAGGGCCGTTGAAGTCTGCGTGCCGTTAATGAGCGCGAGCCCTTCCTTAGCCGCAAGTCTCAACGGCGCGATGCCCGCCCTCTGCAACGCAGGCCCGGCTGGGATGCGTTGCCCCTGTGGGTCCAGCATTTCGCCTTCGCCCAATAATGCGAGCGTCATGTGCGAAAGCGGCGCCAAATCTCCAGATGCGCCGACGGAGCCTTGGCTGGGTACGCACGGCACTAGACCGGCGTTGTAGACGGCGATCAACGTGTCAATTACAACGTCACGCACGCCCGAGTAGCCCCGCGCAAGGCTTGCGGCTTTGAGCGCCAGCATCAGACGAACGACGGCTGGTGCCAATGGCTCGCCGACCCCAACTGAGTGCGAGCGAATCAGATTGAGTTGCAGAGTGTCAAGATCAGTCGCGCTGATACGCTTGTTGGCGAGCTTTCCGAAACCGGTATTGACGCCGTAGACTGGCGCGTCCCCGGCCGCAGCATCAGCAACGACTTGGTGGCTGGCGCGGATCACCTCGCGTGCCGACGGATGCAGCGCAACCGCAACGCCGCCGCTGTGAAGAACCGACAAATCTTCCAACGTGAGCGCGCCGGGATTGAGCGTGAAAATGGTCACAGTGTGCCCTGTTCGTTGCAAAAATTAAGCCGAAACCATGGGCAAATTCAAGCCCCATTGGCGGGCGCTTTGTTTTGCGATTTCGTAGCCAGCATCCGCATGGCGCATCACGCCCGTAGCGGGATCGTTCCACAACACACGTTCTATTCGTGTCGCGGCGGCGTCCGTTCCGTCGCACACAATCACAACGCCGGAATGCTGTGAATAACCCATGCCCACGCCGCCGCCATGATGCAGCGACACCCATGTCGCACCACCCGCAGTGTTCAAAAGCGCATTGAGAAGCGGCCAGTCGGACACCGCGTCGGAACCGTCCATCATCGATTCCGTTTCGCGATTTGGCGAGGCAACCGATCCCGAGTCGAGATGATCGCGACCGATAACAATCGGCGCCTTAAGCTCGCCAGACTTGACCATCTCGTTGAACGCCAAGCCTGCCCGATGACGCTCGCCAAGGCCGATCCAACAAATGCGCGCAGGGAGCCCTTGAAACGCGATGCGCTCACCCGCCATGTCGAGCCAGCGGTGCAGATGCGCGTCTTCGGGGAACAACTCCTTCATCTTCGCATCAGTCTTTCTGATGTCTTCCGGGTCGCCCGATAACGCGACCCAGCGAAACGGTCCTTTGCCGCTGCAAAACAGCGGGCGAATGTAGGCAGGCACAAAACCCGGAAAGTCGAACGCGTTCTTCACGCCACGATCAAACGCGACTTGGCGAATGTTGTTGCCGTAATCCACCGTGGGAATGCCCAACGCTGAGAAATCAAGCATTGCCTGAACGTGCACAGCGCACGACGCCGCGGCTGCATCACGCAAACCCGCGAACTTCGACTCGTCCGCACGCGCGGCCTGCCACTGCTGCAAAGTCCAACCCGATGGCAAGTAGCCATTCACTAAATCATGCGCGGACGTTTGATCCGTCACTAGGTCGGGTTGAATACTTCCGTTCTTCGCGCGGCGAAC
Source organism: Casimicrobium sp. (assembly GCA_036733505.1). Classification (GTDB taxonomy): domain Bacteria; phylum Pseudomonadota; class Gammaproteobacteria; order Burkholderiales; family Casimicrobiaceae; genus Casimicrobium. The sequence continues at coordinate 8,404 of DAINAJ010000047.1, read as the reverse complement.
CAGTTCGGGGAAAACGTCTGCGGCGTTGCCCAACAAACCGATCGAAACCGCGCGTTTTTCTGCGGTGTATTTTTTGATGCGCGCAAGCGCATCATCTAGGTCGGTTGCTTGTTCGTCCAAATAACGTGTCTTCAAGCGAAAATCAATACGCGACTGTTGGCACTCGACATTGAGCGAACAGGCACCCGCGAATGTGGCCGCCAGAGGCTGCGCGCCGCCCATACCACCGAGGCCGGCCGTCAAAATCCATTTACCTGCCAAACTGCCGCCGAAGTGTTGACGTCCGGCCTCGACGAAAGTCTCATAGGTGCCCTGCACAATACCTTGGCTGCCGATGTAAATCCACGAACCCGCTGTCATCTGGCCGTACATCATGAGGCCCTTACGATCGAGCTCGTTGAAGTGCTCCCACGTCGCCCATTTCGGCACCAGATTTGAGTTCGCGAGCAGCACGCGCGGTGCATCTACGTGTGTGCGAAACACGCCGACCGGTTTGCCCGATTGGATAAGGAGCGTTTCATCTTCGTTGAGTTCGCGCAGGCTCTTGAGAATTGCCTCGAAACAATCCCAATTGCGCGCTGCCTTGCCAATGCCACCGTACACCACTAACGCGTCCGGGTTCTCGGCGACCTCTGGGTCAAGATTGTTCTGCAGCATGCGATACGCCGCTTCAATCAACCAGTTCTTGCAGGTGATTGCGGTGCCGTGCGGTGCGCGTACGGTGCGCGGCATTGCGTGAATCGGGGGGTGCTTCGGGTCAGTCATCGCGGCCTCCAGAACAGTCGAGGAATCAGAATCCGCCGAACTATACTTGTCTAGACAAGTTTGTGCAAGTAGGGAAAAACTGGGTTACCATGGCGACATGAAAGCCTCGTTCGTGTCTGAATCAAAGACCTCTCGACCAGCCGAACCGGCCGCAGCAGGCTCCCGCATGGCACCGTTTGAGCGTATCAAGCAGCACTTGAAAGGCAACCTCGAATCAGGGCTGTGGCCACCCGGCACGCTTATGCCCTCGGAAGCCGACTTGGTCGCGGAATTTGGCGTTAGTCGAATGACGGTCAATCGGGCGCTTCGCGAACTCCAACTAGAAGGCTTGGTTGACCGGATTCAGGGCGTCGGCACCTTTGCAGCGCAACTGCATCGCGTTTCGTCCTCTTTAGTAATTCGCGATATTCATGAAGAGATTGTTGCGCGTGGACACACTCATCACGCAACGATTCATCTCGCCCGCGAAGAAATAGCAAGCGCCGCGTCAGCACAGCGACTTGGCGTCGACGTGGGCGCGCACGTTTTTCACACCATCATCGTGCACTATGAAAACGGCGTACCGTTGCAGTGCGAAGATCGCTTGGTTAACGCGCTCTGCGCACCGAACTACTTGTCGGTAGATTTCACCCAAATGACGCCGACGCACTATCTGCTCGACGTCGCGCCATTGTGGGAAGCCAGATTCTCGGTGCAAGCCGGACTTGCCACTTCTCGCGAAGCGAAACTACTTGGCCTTAAGGCGTCTGACCCCTGCCTCATTGTGCAACGGCGCACCATCAACAAGGTCATGCCCATTACCCAGGCTAGGCTGGTACACCCGGCGGGTCGCTATCAAATTGATGGAGTCTTCAAACCGTGACGCTGCACACGAGATGCCTGCACGATGTTGCGCCACAGCCATGGAAAAACGGTGGCGGCGAGACGCGCGAGCTTCTGACCTGGCCGCAAAAAAACGGATGGGCGCTTCGCTTAAGTGTCGCCGACATCACACGAAACGGGCCATTTTCTGAGTTCAAGAACATCAGGCGTTGGATCGCCGTGCTCGAAGGAACCGGCATGCACCTCGGCGAGCCGTTTAACCAAAGCGTTGTTCCTGGCATGCCGCCATTTCAGTTCGATGGTCAATACGCCGCACCCTGCGAGCTAATTGATGGTCCCACGCGAGACTTGAACTTGATGATTGATTCGCAACAGGGTAAGGGTGAAATGCGCGTGCTTTCTTGCACGACGAGCGCACAACCGTTTGCGCCGTTGCACACACACCACGAAACAAGTCCACCGAGTATTGTTGGCGTTTTTTGTCTGAGCGAAATTAAGATTCAAACGCTCGAGGCGCAAATAGCCGCACCACCCTGTTCACTCGTTTGGAGCGACGAAGATACGCGCAGCTGGCAGGCACACTTTGTTGGCCAAGCGTGGACGTTCCAATGCACACTGAACGCGCTAGGTACATCTAACTCATGAAAGAAAAAATAACCCTTTGGCGCAACGCGCAGATTGCTTCTTTCACGGGCAACCAACCGTGGGGCTGGATTGCCAATGGTGCCATCGTCACGTGCGACGACAAAATCGAGTGGGTCGGCCCACTGGCCGAAATACCGCACTCAAAGCGTGAAGCCATCGCCTCCGAGCACGACCTGAAGGGCGCCTGCGTCACACCCGCACTCGTCGACTGCCACACGCACCTCATCTACGCAGGCAACCGCGCCCGTGAGTTCGAGCTGCGTTTGCAAGGTGCGTCGTACGAAGAAATCGCCAAAGCCGGCGGTGGCATTCGCTCTACCGTTGCCGCTACGCGCGCCGCGACCGACGACGCATTGTTGACGTTAGCGATTGGTCGTGCGCGTACGCTCATGCGTGAAGGCGTCGGCACGATTGAAATCAAGTCAGGATATGGCTTATCGGAAATCGATGAAGCTCGATCATTGCGCATCGCACGGCGGCTCGGCACCGAACTACCCATAAGTGTGCAAACCACATTTTTAGGTGCCCACGCGGTCCCGCCCGAATTCGAAAGTCGCATTGACGACTACGTGAATGCGGTTTGTGAGTGGATGCCACGTTTACATGCAGAGGGTTTGATTGACGCGGTCGACGTGTTCTGCGAACGCATTGGCTTTTCATACGACCAGACCCGCCGCGTGTTTGAAGCGGCTCGCGATCTCGGGTTACCGGTGAAGCTTCATGCTGAACAATTGAGCGATCAAAACGGGGCTGCGTTAGCCGCGGAATTCAACGCGCTCAGTTGCGATCATCTCGAGTATTTGAGTGACGCGGGCGTTGCTGCGATGGCCGCAGCCGGAACTGTCGCAGTACTGTTGCCAGGCGCATACTATTTTCTGCGTGAGACGCAAATGCCACCCATCAATGCGCTTCGTGCGGCTGGCGTGCCCATCGCATTGGCGACAGACCATAACCCCGGTTCTTCGCCCACGCTATCGCCGCTTTTGATGATGAACATGGCGTGCACGCTCTTTCGTATGACGCCCGAAGAGGCGTGGCGCGGCTTCACGGTCAATGCGGCTAGAGCATTAGGATTAGCGGGCACATGCGGCGTATTGGAAGCCGGCGCGTGCGCAGATTTCGCGGTCTGGGACGCCGATCATCCGCGCGACCTCGCCTATCGATTTGGGCACCAACCGCTTCAGCAACTCGTCATTGGTGGGAACACTATTTCGTAATGAAAAATTCTGTATTTACCCTTTCACACGGCACTACGCCGTTGGTGCTCAGCCTGCCGCATGTTGGCACGACCATTCCCGAAGCGCTGAGGTCAGACTACGTCGACCGCGCGCTGCAAGTCGAAGACACCGACTGGCATTTGGAAACGCTTTATGCGTTCGCGGTGAAGCTCGGAGCGTCGATTTTGGTTCCACACACGTCTCGCTACGTGATTGACATCAATCGGCCACCGGACGACGCACCGATGTATCCGGGCGCGTCGAATACTGAACTCTGCCCAACCCGATTTTTCAGTGGCGAATCGCTCTATCGCGAGGGCAAGGCGCCCGATGCGAATGAGGTGAACCGCCGACGCGAGACCTATTGGCAGCCTTATCACGACGCCCTCGCAGCAGAGCTTGCCCGCGTGCGCGGCGTTTTTGGCTTCGCGCTGCTGTGGGATGGCCACAGCATTCGCTCGGAAATTCCCTGGCTCTTTGAAGGCAAACTGCCAGACCTAAATATGGGCACCGCAATCGGCATGAGCTGCGCGCCCTCGTTGCGCGAAAACCTAGTCGACGTGCTTCGAAGAACCACTGCATTCACGCACGCTGCCGACGGCCGATTCAAAGGCGGTTACATCACACGTCGGTACGGTCGGCCTGCCGAGAACATCCATGCGGTTCAATTGGAAATGTGCCAATCACTCTACATGCGAGAGACCCGGCCATACGACTATCTACCTGACAACGCAGCTACCGTGATTCCGGTGCTGGAACAACTGCTAACCACCATGCTGGCGTGGAGGCCGCGTTGAGCGCAGCGACGCACGCGGGCACCGCTGCGCGAGCCCTGTGGACGGCGCAAGCGTGGTTGGGCGGCGACTCGTCGCAAGCGTGGGCGAAGGATGTCCTGTTAGAGATTGACTCGAGCGGTCATTGGTCGCGCATTGAAACGGGTGTGCCGCGCGAGGTAGCGTCGCAATCTGATGCGTCGCTCGTTGACGGCCCTTTGCTGCCGGGCCTTGTCAACGCGCATAGCCACGCTTTCCAGCGCGCCTTTGCGGGTTTAGCCGAGCGTCGCGACAACGAGCACGACGACTTTTGGAGTTGGCGCGACCGGATGTATCGCGTCGCGCTCGCGATCTCGCCTTCGCAGCTAAAGGCCGTTGCATCACAGCTCTATCTCGAAATGCTTCGCGGCGGCTACACGCATGTGTGCGAATTTCATTACCTGCATCACGCTCTCGACGGCAAAGCTTACGACGACCCAATGATGATGTCGTGGATGCTTGCCGAGGCTGCAAGCGACGTGGGCATAGGTCTGACGCTGCTGCCTGTTCTCTATGAACGCGCTGGTTTTTCCGCGCCATCGCTGCGTGATGACCAACGCCGCTTCGCGAGCAATTCCGTTTGGGTGTTGGATGCCGCGCGACGTATCGACGATCACGCGACTCGCACACAAGGCGCGCCGCTCAACAGCGGTGTTGCCATTCATTCTCTTCGCGCCGCAACACCCGTGTCGATGCGCGCGTTGATCGACGCAGCAACGGGCCCGATCCACATTCACGTCGCCGAACAAACCGGCGAAGTCAGTGAGTGCATCAAGGTCACCGGCATGCGCCCGGTGCAGTGGCTCGCCCAGCATCACGCGCTCGACACGCGATGGCAGCTCGTCCATGCCACCCACGTCACCCAAGAAGAAATTGACGCCGTTGCGCGCGCTGGCGCATGCGCCGTCATCTGCCCGAGCACCGAGGCCAATCTGGGCGATGGCACCACCGAAATGCCTGCGTGGCTCGCCGCTGGAACCACACTTTCCATCGGCTCGGACAGTCACGTCACCCGAGACTGGCGCGAAGAATTGCGCTTGCTTGAATACGGCCAGCGGTTAAACCTGCGCCAACGCAACGTTTGCGCGTCGCCAACCGATGGCCACGCCTCCACCGCAGAACGCCTGTTCGCCCGCATCACCACCGGTGGCGCAAACGCAACGGGCTGCGCGTCATGGGGGCTCACCGTCGGTGCGCGAGCCGACGCGGTAGTTGCGAACACACACCAAGCCGCACTTCTCGGCGTGCCAGCCGCGCGCACTTTGGACGCAATGGTGTTCAACAGTCCATCGAAACGATTCGACGACGTGCTCGTCGCGGGCCGTTGGGCGCTGCGCAGTGCTGTACACCCAGTAGAAGCCGCGATCCACGCAAATTTCGCCAGTGCGATGCGCGCACTCTGGAATGGCGCTCACGACTAGAAGACCGTCGCAGCCGCCGTTACGCTGGTGAGCCGTTTTTTCGACATTTACGCCTTGAGAGGTACAGCCAACCCTACAAGGCATTTCCATGCGTGTTGACGACGCCAGCATCAAGCTACAAGTAGTCCAGCGACCACGGCAATTCGTGGCTAACACGACACCGCGCGAAGTCACCATGACCTCAACGCCGTTTCAAGTTGACGTGCGCGCAACCGTGCACGCTGACGCATCGGTCCCGCCGCTGAGCGGCGGCCCCGTGTCTCGCCAAAATCCGCGCAATACCCGATGGAAACTTGGATTCATGCAGGTCCAAATTCTTGAGAACGCGTGGGCGTATTACCGTGGAGCCCAACCAAGCGACGGCTGCGTGCTCGACGATCTATCAGGATTCCGGGCCGAGAAAATATGTCGCGACTATTCGCCGCTCTCAAATACCGAGTGGTACGAAGGCAGCTCGATTCTGGAAGACTGCTACGGAATTCCGGACCTAACCCGCCAGCCGCCGTGGAATGTCGAGCTGATATTCGGTGATAGCCCGCGCCAATCGCTTGCGACACGAACGTATAACCGCCACACCAACTGCGACAACCATCTGGTCGAAGCTCGGTTTGCCGCAGCGTTTTTGACCACGGTCACGGAACAAGTCACGCCTGGGCTGCTCAAGCATCATCGTCACTTTTTCTGGAGCGTCATCTGGCACGTTCAGGCCCTCCCCGCAACGAGACCGAATAGCTTGCCGCAATACAAGACGCTTCCTGGAACCGGATTTTGGATGTCCCCGATTCACCACAACGCGCCGCGCGACGCGCGATACCTAGCGACGCTCAACAACACCAGCTACACGCAGTCGTGTAACTCGATTGCCAGCGGAAGTAGTCGCGCCACGAGCGCCTCGACGTGGCAGCGCTTTCCTCGTATGGATGAGCGAGACAAGCGATTCTAGGTCAACCAAAGTACACGCCGCGCTACAGGCGCCGGAACCACCAACGCTAACCACCCTCGGTGAGCTGGGCACTTTGCAAGACGCCGAAAACATACTCGAATTTGCGTCGACTCCGAGAAAGTCGGTGCATCCACTGTGGTCTGCCCACAATACTGTTTGCTTAACGGGTAGGTGACGACTCGGCGTCGTCCAATGCAACGGGGAACCGCGGCCGAGTCGGCGACTACAAACCGCTTCATTCAACAGCATTGGGTCAATCCCGCCGCGCGAAATCGATAAAACCTTGCTTCACATTCACGCCCAGCAGCTCCACGCGCACCTTGCGTCCGACTT
>DAINAJ010000047.1:0-1346 GCA_036733505.1 Casimicrobium sp. | reverse complement strand
AAACCTTGCTTCACATTCACGCCCAGCAGCTCCACGCGCACCTTGCGTCCGACTTTGTAGCCCTCCGAACCTTGCACCAAGCGTCCCTCGACTGGCGGCGCAAAAACGCGCACATAAGTACCCTTCGCCGACGCCCCGGTCACGATGGCGTCAAAGCGTTCGCCGACGTGCGACGCAAGAAGCATTGCTGCAGCGGACTTACGTACCTGACGTTCAACGCGGTTGGTGTCGTCCTCCTGCTCACTGCAATGCTTCGCGAGAGCGAGTAGCTCAGCATCGGTGTAGGGCGAAGGCGCCCCGAGCAACGCAGCCTTTACTAGTCGCAACGTGACGAGATCGGGAAACCGACGATTCGGGGCGGTAGAGTGCGCGTAGTCACGCACGGCTAGCCCGAAGTGCCCCACGCCAGCGCTTCCAGGTTTGTCAATCACGTATTCACCCGCGCCCATGAGCTTCACGATGGTCAGCGAAAGATCAGGAAATCGAACGGGATCCGCAGCGCGGCGGCGCACCAGAAATTCTTCCAACGCTTGCGAGTCGGCTTCCGGCGGCAACGCTTCGCCCACGTCCTTCGCCGCGTCAACAATGCGCTGCCAACGTTCTGGCGAGCGCACAACGCGATGTAGCGACGCGAAGCCTTTTTCCGTCAAGAAATGCGCGGTCGCTTGGTTCGTCGCGATCATGAATTCTTCAATCAACTGCCGCGCACGGTTGTGCGCCTGCACGTTGAGCGCCACCACTTGATCACCCTCGAAAACGGCTTTCGCTTGAATAGTGTCGAAGTCAAGTGCGCCGTGCTCGCGGCGAAGTGCGCGCAGCTTCTGCGCAATCGCATCTTGCGCACGCAACTGCGCGTCCATGCCGGCCACCGCGCGCGCGGGTGCAGGCAAATCTCCCTTGCCCTCAAGCCACGCCGCCACAGCGTCATACGCGAGCTTGGCGCGGTTGAGCACCAGCGCGCGGTAAGCCGTGCTTGATGCGAGCGTGCCGTCGGCGTTGAACAACATCTCGGTGACCACCGACAAGCGCTTTTCATCGGGACCGAGCGAGGTGAAATCGGTCGACAACCGCTCTGGCAACATCGGAAAGATGCGCGCCGCGGTGTACACCGAGCAGGTGTTGTTGTGCGCGTGAGCATCAATGGCCGTGCCCTTCTTCACCAGCGCATCGACATCGGCGATGGCAACAAGCACCTTCACTTGCCCGTTTGGCATCGACTCTGAAACCGAAAGCTGATCAAGATCTCGCGAGTCGTCGTTGTCGATCGAACACCACAACAAGGCCGTGAGATCGCGAATGTCCGCGCTCATTTCACGTGACGGCCCCGCAATGCGGCTCATCTCTTG
>DAINAJ010000046.1:0-18695 GCA_036733505.1 Casimicrobium sp. | reverse complement strand
CAATTTCTTATAAGTCGACTTTAATCGAAATCGCTCCAGATACGCCGCCGAGCTGTCGTTCACACTAAAAGTTGAAAACTAAATGAGCGGCGAGACCCATGGTCGGCGGCGATAGCGGCCAGACTGATGCTCAGTACGTCACCGAAGACGCACGGAGACAGTCGCACAAAAGAAAAAGGGCTAGCCGAAGCTAACCCTTTGATTTTTATTGCTTTTACTTGCTGTCGAATCTACAAACTTCTTCGAATTCTGGTAGGACGTGGCGGGCTCGAACCGCCGACCAACGGATTAAAAGTCCGCTGCTCTACCAACTGAGCTAACGTCCCGAAGCCTTCAATTATAGCCACAAGTCCCACGATCCTGCAACTCGGCCGCGGCTGAACTTGAATGAATTGCCCGCCCACCGCAGCGACTCAGCCCATGCGCCGCTTAACAAAGCGCATGAGACCGCCCAGCACTGGCAGTTTTTCGTACAGCTCTTCGGCCGCATCCCAGTAGTCGCGATGAAAAGCCACCTTGCTGTTGGCATCCCAACGCAAATGCGATCCGCCACGAATGATCTGCGTTTTCTCTGGTTGAAAGCGCTTAATGCGAAACTGAAAATCCCACGCCAGAAACGCTTCGTCGCCCTGCTCAATGCGCGTATGAATCACGAAGCGCGGCTCATGCAGTCCGACATACATATGAGCGAATATGCGCTCGATATCGGCCACGCTTCGCACTTCATTAAACGGATCTTTGAAATAGGCATCGGGCGCGTAAAACTCGCGTAATCGCGGCACCGCGGCCTCGGTGATGCTTTCGAAGAAGGTAACGAGCGCGTCGAGGCGAGCGGTCATGATTTACAACCCAGTAGATTTCTTGATGAGCTTGAAATAGAGCTTGTACGGCAGTAGGCGCATCAGTTTCAGCTGCCGAGTAAACGCACGAGGAAAATCAATTTCGAACGCGCCAGCCTCATAGCCTTTAATCATTTCAGCCGCGGCCTCTTCTGGCTCAATGAGATGCGGCATCTTGAAATCGTTTTGCGCGGTCAACGGCGTCTTAACGAACCCTGGCGTCACCACCGAAACGCCGATGCCCTTTTCGCTCAAATCCAAGTAAAGCGTTTCGGCAAAATTAATCATCGCGGCTTTGGACGGCCCGTACACCAACGCTTTGGGCAATCCGCGATAGCCAGCGACCGAGGAGACGATGCTGACGTGACCGCTGCCTTGCCGCAAAAAATGTTGCGACAGTAAAGCGCTGGCATTCATTGCGCCATACACATTGGTTTGCATCATGTCGTGAATCGCCGCGTCGTCGAGTTCCCAGGCGCGAACGGCGCGATACGTGCCCGCCATCACGATACCGAGATCAAGTCCACCCCATGTCGAATCGATTTGTCCGAGCGCACGCTTCATCACTGCATTGTCGGCAATATCGAGTGGCAATTGCAGCGCGTTCGGCTTCGCGCCAAAGGCCCCGGCCAATACTTCCGCCCGCCGCGCCGACACCGCGACGCGCGCTCCCTTGGCTAGCAGCGCGTCAGCCAATGCTTTCCCAATGCCGGTGGACGCGCCAATGATCCACACGCGCTGGTTCGACCAATCGCGGATAGGTGGATTGAGCGAACTCATTGCTTGTAAAACGTGATGAGCACTTCACCGAAGCGAATGCCAAACTTGGAAAACGTCGCGCGGTTCATCATCACTTTATCGTCCAACTGCCACATCCAATCGTCGAAATCGACGTTGTACACCGAGCCATCGACCGGCAGCGCCAATACGTATTTCCAGTTCAGTGCGTTGCCGGAAGCCTCGCCTTGCGCTTCACCAACTACGTCGGCTGCCGTGCCAACATAGCGGTCGCCATTTTTGCGAATAGTCCAAACGCGCTTTTCTTTTTTTCCGTCGGAATAAGTGAAATCTTCGTCAAGCGTGCCAACGTCTCCCACCCACGTTCCCTTCATGTCAACGACCATGCGTCGAATCACTTTGCCAGACCGATCCTGCACGACCCCATGTGCGATCACGCGTCCGTTGAAATACTGTTTGAGGTCGAGCGCGGGTTTTTCTTGTGCATAGCTGCTAACCGGAACGGAGCCGCAACCAGCGATTGCAGCCACGAGCAGCAGCGACAGAAACAAGGCGAAGAGACGTTTCATGGTGTTGGACTTTCAGCAGAAAAATTGGGACGGCATCAAAGGCGATGACGAAGGCGTAACAACAAAGCGAGCGCCAATAATTTCAAGGCACAGGGGATCAGCGCATACGCAGTGGTCAGCGCGGCCAGATTCGAACTCGGATCGGCAGCGCGATAGCCGAACGCGCCGACCAACGGTAACGCCAACCCCGCCGCTAGCGCCAGATTGGCCTTGGTCACCAACGCCCACAGGCCAAAATAGCTGCCAGCGCCGTGCTGGACGGTTTGCTTTTTGTTGGCATCAATCGTGTCGGCCAAAATCGATGGTGGCAGCGCGAGATCGGCGCCCAGTGCAATGCCGCTGGCAATGCAGACGACCAGGAAGGGGATGCGGTCACCCGCACCAAACGTGGCCGCCGAACAAAACGCGACTATCGCGGTCAGCATGCCGATAGCCCACGCACTTTGCTTGCCGTAGCGACGCGCTAGCGCAGTCCACACTGGCATCGCTAGCGCGCCCGCTAGAAAATAGGCGACAAGAAAAACAGGCTCCCAGTCGCGTGCTTGAAGTACGTCGTCTATAAAGAAAAGCAGCAAAGTGGCGGGGATCGCTGACGCAATGCCGTTGATTGCAAACACAACCAGAAGCCATGCAAAGCGGTGATCACGTAGCACGCTAAGGAGCGCACCGGTGGGCGCTGCGGCAATCTTCTCATCGCGCAACGGACGCAAGCACGCCAACGCCCCCACTAGCGCGAAAGCAAACACCCAAGCGAAGCGTGACAAACCGTCCGCGTTGTTCGCGGCAAGCGCAGAAGGCAAGGCTGCTGCCAAGAGTACGCCGCTCAGACCGACGGCCTCACGGGTGGCAGTCACTGTGGTTCGCGAGCTCGGCGTTTTGGGTAGTTCGGAACCCCACGCGCCGTACGCAATCGTGGCTAGGCTGAATCCAAAGTAGACCAGCAGTAATGATCCGGTCAGCCACAGCCACAACGCGAACGGTGAGGCTGCGGGATTAAGCAGTGCGAGCATGCCGACTAACAGCGCGATAGACGCGATCAGGCAGGCAGTAAATCGGGACTGCATACGATCTGCCCATCGCCCCAGCCAAGGGTCAACTAATGCGTCCAGCGAACGTAAGGCCAGCAGGAGCCCGCCGAGCAACCCAAGCGACAAACCAAACTCGGCGTAGAGCTTAGGTACGTGCACATAAATCGGCAGCGCTGCCATCGCAAGCGGCGCGGCGAACACGCTGTAGCGCAGAAGCTCTGAGCGACTGACGTCCTGAGCTTCGCGCTTTCTGGTCACTGCGCTTTTCCGAGCAGCCGATCGCGCATACGCGGTTGCGACGATTTCTCGCTTAACCAAATGCCGAAAAAGGCATCCGTAAACGCCGGATCGGCAATCTCGCCTCGATACGCACCGTTGTAGAAAAATTTGGCGCTACGACTCTGGGTCACTACGCCCGTCAAGCGATCGCCCTCTTTCACGTCCGCGAACACGCGCTGCATTTCGGCTATCCATTTGCCGTAAACGCCATCGTGCCCAACGCCCTGTCCACGCATTTCATCCACGCTTCGCTCCGCGAGTTGTTTTGCGGAAAAGTTGCGTAGATAGTGCAAGTCAAGCACGTGCGGCTTGCTGCGGTCAAACGGCGCACCGTGGGGCGTCCACAGGTATGCGTTGTAAATTTGAAAGCCAAAAATGCGAAGCAGCCCTCCGCCCAAAGCCTTCAGCGGTGGCGCGTCTTCGATGGCAGCCTTCGGCAACGGCGGCGCGGTGACCACCGAACCATCACTCGAATTTTGCGCGTAGGCGGATGCAAACGGCAGCGAAAGTGCCAAAGCGATGCAGCGCCGTCGATGCGTGAAGAAGCGATTAGTCATGAGCTTGATGAGTGAGTGTGTACTGAGCCACGTTAGTACTCCCGGCCTCGAATCCAGCAATGCAATAGGCCATGTAAAAGCGCCACAGTTTGATGAATTGCGCGGAGAAGCCTTGCTCAGAAATCGTCTCGTGCGCCACATCAAAAGTGTGCAGCCAGCGACGCAAAGTCTCAGCGTAGTCCTGGCCAAATTCAAATTTGACTGGGACCGCTAACTTCGCTTGTGCCGCACCGGCAAAGAAACGCTCGGGCGAGGGCAGCATACCGCCGGGGAAAATGTATTGCTGAATGAAATCACTGGTTGATGCGTATTGCTCGAAGCGCGACTCATCGATGGTGATGACCTGAACGCAGGCGCGCGCGCCAGGCTTGAGTGCGCTCTGCACAGCCTTGAAAAAGCTAGCCCAGTATTTTTGTCCCACCGCTTCAAACATTTCGATGGAGGCGACGCCGTCAAATTGCGCGCCCAGACGTTTTGCAACGTCTCGATAATCACAAAGCTCTAAGCGCACGAGCGACTGCAGCCCCGCTCGCGCAATGCGCTCGCGCGCATATTCGAGTTGCGAAGATGAGAGCGTGATGCCTGTGACGCGCACACCGCGCGTCTTGGCAGCATGCTCCGCAAAACCGCCCCAGCCGCATCCAATTTCAAGAATGTGACCGCTAGCGGGTGGGTTAATTTCGTTGAGAATGCGCTCGTACTTTGCGGTTTGAGCAACGTCCAACGGCACATCGCGATCACGTTCAAATAATGCTGATGAATAAGTCATCGTCGCATCAAGCCACACGCGATAGAACGCGTTGCCTAAATCGTAATGCGCCTCAATATTTTTCTTCGCTTGCTTGCGACTGTTGGCGCGCAGAATGTGGCGTAGTCGAAATAGCCACCCCTTCCAGCCGCGCCCGTAGAACGCGGGCATCAACTCGTTCTGATTGCGCGCAAGGAGCGTCAGCAGCGCTGGCAAATCAGGCGTGTCCCACAAACCGTTGAAATAACCCTCACCGAAGGCAACATCGCCACCGGTCAACACCTGCGAACAAATAGCCAGATCGCGAATGTCCAAATGCGCATGAATGCCTTGACCATCTTGGCCAAATTCATGTTGTGATCGATCCGGCAACGTGACCGTCAGTCGACCGTGGCGCAGGTTGGGCAGTAGCTTGAAAAGCACGCGGGCGGCCATCGGCAACGATGCGGATTGGCGTGGTGCGTTGGTGACGTAATTGTGTGTGATGCTCATGAACGTGAAATACCTGTCATGTGGGATCGAAGTTTTCCGAAGAAAGGAACGCGCTTGACAAGCAATCTAAGCGCGTGCCAATGGATGCGCGCAACCACCGCGAGCGATTGCAGCGGGAAGCGCAGAGCTGCGCGGCGAAGCGCTGCACGAGTGAGCGGCTGCGCGGTACCCGAGATGTGCGTATGTAAAAGCGTGCGAGTGTTGTCGTCGGCATTGACGTCCGCATAGCCATCTTCTGCGTAGTCAATGCGCGCCAGCCAGCGATCCTCGCTAAAGTGAAAGCGAAAGCGATAGCCACCTTTCACTTCATTAAACGGTGAAACATGAAGTTGCTTGGTTGCCGTAAGCCATTGGCCGGACTCAATCGCAGCGCCGTCCTGGTTTATCAACAGATAGCGGTGAGATTGGCCGAAGGTGTTATTGACTTCAACCAACACTGCGAATACGTCGCCGCTGGTCTTTGAGCACACCCAGAAGCTCACCGGGTTGAACACGTATCCGAACATACGCGGAAACGTGTGCAGCGAAACATCGGGCTGATCACCTTTAGCAATGACGCCTTCGTCATGCAACAGTTGGGTGATCCACGCGAGCAACGAGCTGCCATCGCGCGCGCCGTGATCGCGCTCTCTAAAAGAAATCAATCCGCGTCGATTTACTGCTATTTGCTCGCCCACCTTGGCAAGCTCATTCAACGGAATGCGCAGACAAAACAGCGGGTACGTAAAGCGATGTGACGTGGGGCGAAATCGTTCGTGTGCCACGCTGCCTATGATGATGGCGGCGGTGCTCACGCTGCTGCGAACCTTTCGTTGTTGTGAGAATCGTTGGCTGCATTCGCGGCGCTTATGCGACGCACTACATTCAATGCGCTGAGCAGTCCATCTTCGTGAAATCCATTTGCGAGCCAAGCACCCGCGAACCATGTTCGGTTCTGACCTTGAAGCCCCTCTATTTCCCGTTGCGCCGCAATCGCTGCGCGATTTAGAAGCGGATGCGAGTATTCAAATTCAGCCAACACGGTCGAGGATGCCGGGGCGTTGGGGGGGTTGAGCGTTTCGAAAAGTGGCGTCGTAAACGGTAACGGTTGGAGCTGATTCATCCAGTATGTCAGCGCTACAGGTCGCGCATTGTCGGCATCATTCACTTGCAAGTAGTTCCACGCGGACCACGCGGCACGTCGTTTGGGCATGAGCGACGCATCGGTGTGCAACACACACCGATTGGGTTGGTAGCGAATGGCGGATAGTGCGTTTCGTTCTGCATGCGTTGGCTTCGCGAGCAAGCTCAACGCCTGATCGCTATGGCACGCTAGCACCACCTCATCAAACTGCTCGCGCCCCGAGCCACTGTGTACATCAACGCCCGCAGCGGAACGTTCTATTCGTTCTACAGGAGCGGAAATTCGTGCGTCTTGGAGTCGCGACACAATGCGTTCGACGTAGGTTTTCGCCCCGCCGCGTACGGTCATCCACTGCGGGCGATTGGTCACAGCGAGCAGGCCGTGGTTATGGCAAAAACGTAGCAACATCGGCAGCTCAAAATCGAGCACGTCGCCACGCGGACTCGACCAAATGGATCCAACCATTGGCCACAGATACCAGTCGAATAGCGCGGGCGAAAATTTGTGGGCCGCTAAAAACTCACGCAATGAAATCGCTGGCGCGGAATCATTCACAGCCATGGCCGTCGCGACGCGATTGAAGCGAATAATGTCAGCGAGGAAGCGAAGAAACTTCGGTTTCAGCGCATTCGCAGGTTGTGCGAATAGCGACAGAAAATTCGTACCCGACCATTCGATATCGTCCTTCTCTGCACGAACTGCGAACGACATATCGCTCGGCGCTAGGTCAACCTCAAGCTCGGCGAATAGGCGCAGGAGATTCGGGTAGGTGCGGTCGTTGCAGACGAGAAATCCAGTATCAACCGGCGCGTTGAGCCCGTCGAGGGTAACGTCGACCGTGTGAGTATGCCCGCCGAAATAGTCAGCAGCTTCAAACAACGTGACCGCGTGTCCGTCGCGCTCAAGGTAGTGAGCCGCGCCGAGACCCGAAATGCCTGCGCCGATGACGGCGATACGCATATGTGCTCCGAGACGTACGAGTGGCGTGAACTCACTGTACGCGTTGGCGGCGCTTTTGGTTTTGTATGCGCCTGCCGATGCTCCCTGATGCTGTACGGTGTATCGCTATCGCCTATGAGGCGGGTAGTCTGCCTCGGCCATAAATTTCGGCGTAGGCCGAGTGGTTGTGAATCGATTCGAAATTTTCGCTAGCGACCATGAAGTCGCCCACGTCGGCGTCATTTCGGCACGCCAACGCGATGTCACGCACCAAATCTTCGACGAATTTTGGATTGTCGTAGGCGCGTTCGGTCACAAATTTTTCATCGGCACGCTTGAGCACGCCATACACTTCGGACGACGCCTCGCGCTCTGCAATGTCGATCAGCGCGTCGATCGATAGCGTGGGTGAAGCCTCCGCGCGAATGGTGATGTGGGAGCGTTGATTGTGCGCTCCGTAGTCAGAGATTTTCTTCGAGCATGGGCACAAGCTGGTGACCGGCGCTACCACTTCAATCGTGAACGTCGTCCCCCGCGCTGCGGTGGTCTCGGCGATGAGTTTTACATCGCAATCGATCAAACTCTCCACTCCGGAGACCGGTGCGGCCTTGCGACGAAAGTACGGGAAGGCCATTTCTAGATACGCGCTATCTGCCTCGAGGCGCTGGCGCATCAGCGATTCCATCCGAAGGAAACTCTTAGATTCCAACGGCGCGCGCTGCTCATCAAGCAATTGAATGAACCGCGACATGTGAGTGCCCTTAACGTGCTCAGGCAAACCGACATACATGGCTAATGTCGCCACAGTCCCCTGAGCAGAGCCGTTGCCCGCCACAATTTGCATCGGATAACGCAATGCCTTCACTCCCACTCGCTGAATCGGCAAATGGCGTGCATCGGGCGACGACTGCGTGTCCTCTAGTGTTTGGGCGGATACGGATACTGCGGGGTGCAGCGCTCGGTCAAAGGCATTCATCGGTCAATTTTAGAGCTTGCGGATTACCTCTCGCGCGACCGCGCAAGTGGGACCTCAATCTTTTGAGTGAGCTTGGCACTTTGGGGCTCCACCGCACTTTCAAAGCTCTCGACGCGCTTTCCGCTTCGATCAATCAGATATTTGTGGAAATTCCAACGTGGCACAGCCCCGCTGGCCGCCGATAAACCAGCGAAAACGGGATCTTTGGTTAGCGGCTGCACTTCAATCTTGCCGAAAACCGGGAACGTTACGCCGTAATTGGCTTGACAAAACTCAGCGATCTTTTTGTTGCTACCTGGCTCTTGTCCACCGAACGCATTAGACGGAAAGCCCAACACGACCAATCCCTGCGCGGCATATTTTTTGTGCAGCGCTTGCAGTCCTTCGTACTGCCCGGTGTATCCGCACTCGCTAGCGGTGTTGACGATCAGCACGACCCGCCCCGCATACTGACAAAGTGTTTGCGGCTTGCCACCCGTGAGCATCTCAACCTGGTGATTGAGCACTGCCGGACAGGTATCGGCAGCAACCGCATTCGCGGACGCGAGGAGCGCAAACGCCGAAAACAGGGTTGGACGGAAAATAGATTGGACCTTCATGTCCTAGACAATACCACGGTCATAGCCTAGACTGCACGTTGGTTTCCCCCTACCCACCGCAAGTAGTCCCAACCGACCACGCCATGACCGACTTTATCGATGCCACCGTCGCAACTCGCAGCGCCAACCATCTTTCGATAAGCGCCGTCGAGCGCGATACCGGGTTGTCTAAGGACGTGCTACGTGTATGGGAGCGTCGCTATGGCTTTCCGTTGCCTGAGCGAGATGAGAACGACGAGCGGCAATATCCGATGTCGCAGGTGGAGCGCTTACGCGCGATCAAACGCTTGATGGACAGTGGGCACCGGCCAGGCAAACTTCTGGGCCTGAACGAGACTGAACTCGCCGCGCTCACGGCCCAGCATTCGCGCCCGCACCGTGCCGGAGAAGAACAAGCAGAGACGTTGCCACAACAAGCCGTAACGGCATTGCGTGACGGGAGTCTTGTGCGCTTGCGTGGCCTGCTGAGCAAAAGTCTGTTGAAAGAGGGCTTGCAAGTGTTCGTGACGGAGACGGTGGCGCCGCTCAATCGCACGATCGCCGAAGCCTGCACACGTGGGACGTTGGCCGCGTTCCAAGAGCGCGCCTACGTCGAACAACTCACTCAGGTCTTGCGCGGCGCACTCCTCAGCGTGCCGTTCGCCCATGACGCGCCGCGCATGCTGCTGGCGACACTGCCGAACGAAACGCATGCGTTAGGCTTGTTGATGGTGGAGGCGCTGTTATTGCCGGAAGGCGTTGCGTGCGTGTCGCTCGGCACACAAGTGCCGATTCCTGATATTGCAGCGGCGGCGGCGGCGTTTGACGCAGACATTGTGGTGCTCCCGTTCTCTGCATCATTCAGCGCTAAACAGGCGATCGCAAGCTTGGAAGCATTGCGGGGACTTTTGCCTAGCCACGTGCCTGTGTGGGCGGGCGGCGAACTCATACGGCGCGTCCGGCGCGACATTCCGGGCGTGACACCCACCGGGGCGCTGGCCGACAAACTTGCGGCGTTACGCCAATGGCGAGTTGAGCGCGCGGGCCAGACTCAACGTAAACAACCTACTTAGCGATTATCTTGAGCTTTAAAGGAAACAAGGCGTCGCTACCGTCAAAGATTTGCGTGGTGTGTGGGCGCGAGATGGTGTGGCGCAAGTCCTGGGCGAAGAATTGGCGCGACGTGAAGTTCTGCTCGGATCGATGTCGGAGCGATACGGCGCAAGCGCGTTCGTTGGCGAACGGTTCACACCAAACCAAGTGACGCCGTGCAGACAACTGGTCGTTGTGCTCGGCGACCAACTCAACCACGACTCGGCTGCGTTTGACGGCTTCGATCCGTCGCTTGATCGCATAGTGATGATTGAGGCGCGCGATGAATCGACGCATGTGTGGTCGCACAAGGCTCGCACCGCCTTGTTTCTTTCTTCCATGCGCCATTTCGCGGCCGAACTTGTGGCAATGGGTATGGTGGTGGAATATCGCCGATTGGGCGAACACAATGATGTGTCGCTCCAAGCGGGTTGGCTTGCGGTGCTCGCCGCTCACTCGCCAGCATGCGTCGTATGTGTTGAGCCCGGTGATCTGCGTGTTTGGCAGGCGCTCAATGAAGTTGCAACGCAAGCCGACGTCGCACTGGACATCCGCGCAGATCGGCATTTCATGTGTTCACGTGAGGCGTTTGCTGCGTGGGCCGGCGACAGCAAAACCCTGCGCTTGGAAAACTTCTATCGCAAGATGCGACGCGAACACCAGGTATTGATGCAGCCAGGAAGTTCGACTGAACCGCTCGGCGGTCAGTGGAATTTCGATGGCGAGAATCGGAAGAGTTTCGGCCGCCTAGGTCCGGGATTTTTGCCAGAAGTTCCCCGGTTCGAGCCAGACGCGATCACGCGTGAAGTGTTCGCTTTGGTCGAGCATGAATTTTCGGAGCATCCCGGATCGTTGACGCAATTCAACTGGCCGGTAACGCGCGACGAAGCGCTAGTTGCGTTGCGCAGCTTTGTCGAGGACCGCTTGGATGCGTTTGGTCCGTATCAGGACGCGATGTGGACGAATATGCCGTTTGGCTGGCACTCCCTGCTGTCGACGTCGCTAAATCTCAAACTACTCAGTCCACGCGAAGTGATTCATGCGGCAGAGGCGGCGCTGCAAGCCCGATCATTCGATTTAGCGTGTGTCGAAGGGTTTATTCGGCAAATTTTGGGCTGGCGCGAATTCGTTCGCGGTGTCTATTTCCTCGATATGCCTGCGCTCAAAACCGATAACCACTTTAAGCACTGTAACGCGTTACCTACGTGGTATTGGACGGGCGACACGCAGATGAATTGCCTGCGTGAATGCATCAGTCAAACGCTAGAGCACGGCTACGCGCATCACATTCAACGGCTGATGATTACCGGTATGTTTGGCGTGATCGCGGAGATCTTGCCGCAGTCGATGTGTGACTGGTATCTCGCCGTCTACGTTGACGCGGTAGAGTGGGTAGAGTTGCCCAACACTGCTGGTATGGCGCTCTTTGCCAACGACGGGCGCTTCACCAGCAAGCCCTACATCGCGAGTGGGGCGTATGTGAAGCGCATGAGCAATTATTGTGACGGTTGCCGCTATCAACCCGAGGTTAAATCAGGTGCAAACGCCTGCCCGATGACAACGCTGTATTGGCATTTCTTGGACAAACATGAACGCAGCTTCGCGGCCAATCCACGTACGGCAATGATGGTGAAGAACTTGGCGCGACAGAGCCCCGACGAGCGCGCTGCGATTCGCGTTGAGGCTGCACGCATGCTGTCCGATCTCAATGCTCTGTGAATTCTTGATGACCCGCGTTGCGTACGGCGGTTTCGAAGCTTAACGGCTCAGCCAATCCGGGGAAAACCAACGGCGCTGCATTGTGCGTATGCAGATAAAATTGCTTCTTGTTCGCTTCACGTGTTCGGCGCCGGTTTTCGCGTGGCACCGCACTTCGATATCAAGGCTGTCATGCTCTACGCTGAATTATTCAAAGATCTCGAAACTGTTCGCTGGAGCATGGCAACAGACGTGCCGTGGGATTCATTTGACGCAACCAAGCTCTCCGAAGAGCAAGCGCAAACCATTCGCTTGAACGCAATCACGGAATGGTCAGCGCTGCCGGCCACCGAAATGTTCTTGCGCGACAACCGCAACGACAGCGATTTTTCGGCGTTTATGTCGATCTGGTTTTACGAAGAGCAGAAGCACTCGCTGGTGCTGATGGAGTATCTCAAGCGCTTCCGGCCGGACTTAGTTCCAACTGAGGCGGAGCTACACAACGTGCGCTTTGAGTTTGACCCGGCGCCTCCTCTCGAAACGCTGATGATGCATTTCTGCGGCGAAATTCGGCTCAATCATTGGTATCGCTGCGCGGGCGAATGGCATACCGAGCCGTTGATAAAACACATCTATGGTTTGATTGCCAAAGACGAAGCTCGTCACGCCGGAGCCTATTTGAAATATTTGAAGCAAGCGATTTCGCGGGCTGCGGTTGATAAGGTCAACGAGGTCAAGGCGGGCTTTGCGAAATTGGGATTCCTGATGGCGGCGAGTGGTCGTGCAGGGAAACCGTTGCACCCGACCAATCTGCATGTGAACCAGGCTATGTTCCCGAACGACACGGTGCAAAGCAAGTTGCCAGACCCTGAGTGGCTTGAGCGTTGGCTCGACACGCAGATCAACTTCGACAAAGAATGGGAAGGCAAGGTCGTGAAAATGATTCTGCACAACCTGTCGAGTTTGTTCGGCAAGAGCTTGGAGAGCCTCAGCGACTTGAACAAATACCGCAAATCGCTGCTGGTCGTGTAGTCCGCGACGTCGTGGCGATTGCGTGCCACGCACGCGTCACGTCTGCCTGTATGGCTTTTTAGCCGCAACGACTGATGTACGGTCGTTTTAAGGCGATATTTCTTGATGTCGACTAATTGATATTTGTGCCGTAAACGACCAGCTGGCAGTCGCTAGAGCCAAAAAGCTGTAATCGATGTTCGCCGGTGCGGCGAAGCCCTCATGGCGCGATGCGGTGGTGGCTCAATGAACGATAATTCACACCGAAGTCGGCTGGGCAGTCGCCGGTCACGTAAGTGACGGGAGGAAGGTCCGGGCTCCGAAGAGCAGGGTAACGGCTAACAGCCGTCCGCCGTGAGGCGAGGACTAGGGCCACAGAGACGAGCGTATTTAGTTACGGTGAAACGCGGCAACCTCTACCCGGAGCAATATCAAATAGGCATGCGCAGTGAGCGAGCAATCGCTCACCCAAGGCGGCTCGTTGGAGCATGCGGGTAGGTAGCTTGAGGCGTGCGGCAACGTACGTCCTAGAGGAATGACCGCCACGCGCGAGGGGCAACCCAAGCACGAACAGAACCCGGCCTACAGGCCGACTTCACTCTTTCTTCGTTTTAGGCGCGGTCGCGGGAATGAGTGCGCTGTGGCGTGTAAGCCACAGCGACTCGGAAGGCCGACGCCTAGGTCGGTTTACCTGCGTATTGCGCAACCAGGGCCATCAGCTCTTCGTCTTGATACGGCTTACCCACGTACTCATTCACGCCCAACTCGCGCGCGTGGTTGCGGTGTTTCTCCGCCGTGCGCGACGTGATCATGATGATAGGAATGTGGCTCTGACGGTTGTCGGCTTTGATCGTTTTCGCGAACTCAAAGCCGTCCATGCGTGGCATTTCGATGTCCAGCAGAATCACGTCGGGATTGTTGTCCGCCAACACCTGCAGCGCGTCCAGCCCGTCTTTGGCGGTAAGTGCGCGGTAGCCCTCACGCTCCAAAAGGCGCGTGGTGATCTTACGTACAGTGAGTGAGTCGTCAACAACGAGCACAAGCGGCTTATGCGGCGCCGTCGCGACGGTTGGCCGTAGCAACGGCAGCACCACCGCCTCGGTCAGCGCTGCGGGCGCTGGAGTCGCAGGCGGCGCAAGCAGAACGCGGCTATCGGGTCGCTCGAATGCTATGACATTGGCTTCGGCTTGCGCCTCAAAAGCTTCATCAACGGCGCCAGCGACCGTTGCATCAGGATTGGCAGCAAGCTGAGTTGCCGTCCCCTCATCAGGAACAACTGACTCAACCAGATGTTCCTGCAGCCCGATTGGCGCAGCAACCGCAACGGGTTCCACAGGCACAGCGCGGCGAACCGCCTCGGCCTCTTGTGTGATGATGAGGTTAATCGGATTGAGCAGCAGCGTGATAGTGCCGTTAGCCAATACGGTGAGGCCCGCAAGGCCCGGCACGCGAGCAAGCTGCGGACCATATGGTTTTGCAACGACCTCTTGATTACTGATGATGCGATCCACCTCGACGGCGGCCATTGTGTCGCCGGCGCGCAGAATCATCACCGGCGAAGTTCGCTCGACCGACACATCGAACGGAACCCGCACGAGCGCGCCGAGCGCGCGATACGGCAACGATTTCCCCGCATGCTCGAAAGTGCCGGACTCGACGGCGGCGATTCGCTCCTTCTTGGGAATCTGGCGCACTTGATCAACGATGGACGACGGGATGCCAAAGGTTGACTTGCCGACGGCAACGAGCAACACCTGTGTGACCGCGAGCGTCAGCGGCACGGACAACGTAAACGTCGTGCCCCTGCCTTTTTCAGTGTTGACTTCAACGCGTCCGCCCAGAGCGGCGACTTCGTTGCGCACAACGTCCATGCCCACGCCACGGCCTGCGACAGCAGTGATTTGATCGGCCGTTGAGAATCCGGATTGGAAAATGAATTCTAGGAGTTGGGTGTCGGAGACGTTTTCGTTGTTGTCGATCAAACCCTGTGCAACCGCGCGCGAACGCACCTTGTCGAGCGGAATACCGCCGCCGTCATCCGCGAGCGAGATGGCAACCTCGTTGCCCTGCTGGCGTACGGTGAGCGTTAACTCACCGGTATCCGACTTATGCTGCGCTTGACGAATACTCTCCGCTTCAATGCCGTGCGCCAACGCGTTGCGAACCAGATGTTCGAGTACAGGGGCAAGGCGCTCCAGCACGCTACGGTCAATTTCGATACGCCCGCCGCGAATGTCCAAGTTGGCGCGCTTCTTAAGTTCTTTCGCGGTTTGCCTAAGCACGCGGTAGAGGCGATCCGAAACGTTCGAGAACGGAACCGTACGCAGCGTTTGCAGGCGCAGCTGCACAGAACGCGAAAGGCGCGTTTGAGTTGAGAGCGCATTGTCCGCGTCGGCCAGATTTTTGAGTAAGCTTTGCTGCACCGTTGCGACGTCGTTCACGCCCTCGGCCAACCCTCGCGTCAATTCTTGGAAGCGCGTGTAGCGGTCAAATTCGAGTGGATCGAATTGCGATTCCTGATCGAGGCGCGATTGAATTTGCGATTCGCCTTGAATCTCGATTTCGCGTAACTGGCCGCGAAGGCGGACGACCGATGCGGTCAAATCCAGCAGTCCGGATTTGAGGTTGCGCATTTCGGCCTCGATACGTGATCGATGAATCGAAATTTCGCCAGCCTCGTCTGAGAGTTGTTCGACCGCATCGCTGCGCACCCGCAAGAAGCCAGCAGACGCTGCGTCGGACAGTGCAGAGGACGTGGCAGCAGTTGCGCCAGCAAGTGGCTGGCGGATAGCCAACTGTTGCGCCATTTCCGTCAGCGTTTGTGCTGGGACTACTGAGGTCGAAGTGGCCGGCGCTGCGGTCTCGTGCAAGGCGGTCGTTTGCTCGTCAGCCTTGATGGCTGGCGCAACCACCGGTTCACTTGGCGTGTCGGGAACCGCGGCTGGCGCGAAGCGCGGCAATACGCTATCGCGTTCTCCGCGAGTTAGCCGCTCAAGTAGAAACGCGATATCGTCGAGGTGTTCGTCAAAGCTATCAAAGCGCGAGATGTTCGGCGCACCGGACGTGTCTAGCAAACTGGTTTCAAAAATGTGCGCCAATTCCCCTAGACGCATCGCGCCTGCCATGCGCGCGCTTCCCTTCAGAGTGTGCAGCGTGCGTTTGAGGCCTTCTGCATGCGCACCGTTATGCACATCTTTACGCCAAAGCGCTACCGCGTCGCTTGCGCGCGGGTAGAGATCCTGCGCTTCTTCAAGGAAGATGGGCAAAACCTGTGCGTCAAGGTCGTCGTGCACCTCTACAAGCGGGTCGTCCAGTGAGATGGTCGCAAATCGCTGTGCTGCGAGATTGGGAGCGGCAAATTCCGGACTGTTGACATCGCGGCGCAACGTAGCCGACGACGCAATCACAGCACTAACGGTAGCCGCTGCTACGGCAGCGAGAGGAAGAACCGATGCCGCACCAGGTGGGGGCGCGGTCACGGCAGTCTGCACTGGCTGACCCGTTGTTAAAGGCGCCGCTGGTGTGAGCGTAACTGGTTCAAAGTGATCGGCCTCAGCAACAGTTTGTGCAGGCTCTTCGGCTCCTTGTGCGGGCATCGTCTCATCGACAACTGCATGCTCGGAGGACAGGAGTGGCGACTCAACACTACCTGCGTTTACGCCGTTCGGCGGCACAATGGCAGGCTCAACTGTCATAGCCTCACCAGCGATCTTCGGAGCTGCCGCAACGTCGGCAACACCCGGAGATACTGACGCGGCAGCCATATCAGCCGCATCGAGAGGCGTGATTTCCGGGCTCGGCACAGGCGCATCGAAGGCCAATGCAGGGGGAAGTGGCGCCAAATTTTGGTCACTCAACGAAAGCGCGGTCTCCTCAGCCTTGGTCTGCTCCAGCAGTTCGACTTCCACGCCAGGCACATCGCTGCCGGTTTCAGCAATGATTGCGTAAAGCAAAATGCGGCCTCGCTCCAGCTCTCCGTGCTCTTCTGCGGAAAGCGGCGAACGTGCTTGTAGGCGCAACGTCAACGTGCGCAAGCACTGCACGGCGGAGGATAGCGCGCTAAGCGTCGTGGAGGTACGACCTGCGCGCCGAACAGCCATGAGCGAAGTTTCAACCAACCCCGCGAAGTCACCAATTTCGAGGAAGCCAGCGGTGCGGTGAATGCCGCACAAAGTATGGCTAGCCCTTACCATCGCATCACTCGGCGGGAGGGATGTGTCGAATTGCATCAACATGAGCTCATACTCAAGCGTTTGCAAATGCACTCGGCTTTCGTCCGTCAGAATCGAAAATAACGCTTTTGAAACCGACACCCCGAGAATATTCAGGTCGTCATCCTGCGCGTCAAAGCCCCCCATGAAGTCGTGCATCGACACTTCTTCGACTTCAATCGCTGGCAGCGCGGACAAGGCCGCGTTGACGGTCGGCGGAACAGCTGGGCCTCCAGACTCCGAAATGGCGACTATAGGCGCTGTTGACTGCACGGGTGCGTCAGCGATCATGGCGTGAGCGTGGGCGCAGCGCTCGATCAGGTCGTCAAAGACTGTAACGTCCACGTCGGCCTCATGGTCGCGACGAAGAACGTCTATCCACGCCTCAAATTCATGCGAAGCAGACGCGATCAACGCAACCTCTGGCTCGCTCAACGCTCGCTCAGCCTCGATGGCGTGATTGAGCGCCCGCTCAACTCTCCAAGCGGCTTCCGCTAGGTCAATCTGACCGACCATGCGGCCACTACCCTTGAGCGTATGAAATGCGCGGCGCGTGTCCACCAGTAAATCGCGACGACCGCGGTCTCGCTCAAGATCAACGAGGTTACTTTGAACGGCAGCAATAACCTCGGTGGCTTCTTCAACAAAAATTTCAAGAAGCGCGGTGTCGCGCTCCTCTGGTTTTGAGTCAACAAGCCGCGTAGTCTCGGCTGAGGTTGGAGGAGTTTGTGTTGCGTTTCCTGCGACAGCGGCGAGCGCTGCACTGAGTGTTGCGCCCTCCGTATCGCCACGGTCCAGAAGGCGAAGCGCCTCGTTCGATGCGGCAGACAGTCCCGGATCCGACAACAATTCTGCGTCTTGGCGGACCCCTTGCAGCGTTGTGCGAAGAGAGTCACGAAGATCCGCAATGTCAGGCTGCCCACCTACGGCGCGGGCGAGTGGGCGAAGTTTGCGCTGATGCTCTGCGAGAGAAGCTTCGACGCTATCTTCCTCGATAACAGACGTATCCGTCTCGCCAAAAAATCGACGTTTGAGGCCAGCTAACACCTCGTCGGCGTCACGGTCTCGACGCTCGCGAACGTCCACGTAAAAACTCAAACCGGCCAGCACATCGGCAAGAGAATCGATGTCTTGCGCACTCAGCGCCGCGTCGACTTTAACGGCATCGATCAAACCCTCGGACGTTTTAGTCAGCAGCTCGTTGGCGTCATTCCAGCCCAGCATGCGCATGGCGCCGGACACCTGCCCCAACAAAGCTGGAATCGGCTTGAGCTCTTCTGTGGCGGAACGATCACGGAACACAACGTCGAGCGCCTGCTCAACCAGTCGCATATTGGCGCGAATTTCGCGCGCCACTTGCGAAATGGTTTGCTTCTCTTGCGCTAGGCGCGTGAGGGAATCACTGTCATTTTCTGCGCGTAGTTCCGCCGGTACCGGAACGTTACTGCTCGCGTAGGCAAGGCGCTGCAGGGCGCGATCAACTTGCACACGGAACGAACGAGGAAGGGAGGCAATATGTTCGAGCGCGGTCTGGATCAAAATCAGACTGCCCGCAAACTCCATCGACAAATCGTCGCCAATGGGTTTGCCGTCAGCAACACCTGCGGCGGCCGCCGAGATGCCTCGCCCTAGCGTTGCAAACTCTGGAATACGCAGTGCGTCGCAAGCTTCCGGAAGAGCTGACGCGGCTTCGCGTAGCTTCGCCAAAGCATTGTTACGGCCCGAATTGAGACTAGTCCATGCATCTTTGCAGCGCAAAACGAGCGCACTAAGTGTGTCGATCGCTGGTTGAAGCGCGACGATATCAATGTCGCGTG
>DAINAJ010000045.1:0-19097 GCA_036733505.1 Casimicrobium sp. | reverse complement strand
ACGTCTCGCCGCCGTCGAGCGAGCGCATGAGAAAGGCCGGGCCGCCAACGCGGCCCGCTGCGTGCACGATCACGCGCTCGCGCAACACGCCAGAGTCAATGAACGAGCGCCGCAAAACGTCAATCGCGCAAATGCCCTTCACGGTCGGGCCTTGCACGTTGGTCACGGGCTGCCATGTCGCGCCGCCGTCGCGCGTCCGGTACAGCGGTTTCGGGTCAGTCACGCCAGGAAAGTAGTCGATGCCGATGTTGCCGAGAAATCCGTTGTTGGCGTCGATGAATCCGAGCGCGCGGATGAAAGTGCCGGGCATGTTCGCGCGCTCTGCCCAGGTCGCACCGCCGTCGGTCGTTTGGTAGAGCTTGCCCGCGCCGTTGCCGTACCAACCGATGTCCGGCGTGACGAAACTGATGTCGTCTTGTTTGCCTTTGAACGCTACGGTGTCGAGCTTTTTCCACGCGAGCACCTTTTCCGCGATCGTGGTTTTCGCGGCCGGATCCTTGCAGAACTGAGCGAAACCTTCCGAAGTGTTCGCGAAGTTTTCTTTTTTCGCCAACTCCCACGAGCGCTCACACTTCGCGGTGCGCGCGCACCACTGGTAGCCCGCAGCAGGGAGACAGCCGTGCGCGTCGCGGTCGCCGCCGATCGGCCGCGGCGCAGGCGCGTCCGCCGCGAAGGCGCTCAGGCTCAGCGTGGCGAAGATGGCAAGGGCGGCAACGAAAAATAGCTTGAGGTTCATGGGCAAGAAGTTCCTTTGGAGCGTGAGGCTAACGCTGCTCGCGTACGTGTGCAATTGGGATTACAGCTTTTGGCTTGTAACGACAGTCATACGGCGTTTCAGAACGATTTTGTTGATATGTTGACTTTCGCACAAATTCGCTCGTAACGACCGCCCGTCAGTCGCCGGCAGCATAAAGCTATATCGTTACGAACAAAGCGAATATCTGTGGAAGCGGCGTAACCTCGTGTTACGCCGCTGACCGCGATCCCGCGTCCCAGTCAAGTCGGCGCCGCGTCTACTCCGGTAATGGCGCTACGTGAATCTCTCACCGCGCATGGCAATACAACCCATCACCGGAGACGATCATGTTCACACGCAAAACACTTATCCAACTCGCCGCCATCGCCGCCAGCAGCATGGCGATCAGCGCGAGCCACGCCCAGTGGCAAGGCATCGCCGCGCAGAACGCCGCATTCGACGCGCAGTTCAACGCCCGCCTCGGCGCGATGCAACAACAAAACGCGCGGTACCAACAGGCGATTTGGCAAAACCACCTGAAAGTCAACGGCCCGCGTCTGCGGGCGCAGTACGCCCAGATGCGCGCCTCGGGTCGCGCCAATTTCACGTTCGAGCAATTTGCGTATTGGGATTTGATGACCGCTGCGGGCACGAACATTCAAGGCGCGCAGCAACATCAGCAAAACCAATTCGCGGCGTCACAACGCGCCAACGCCACGGTGCAACAAGGCCACGCGAGCTACAACGCGGCGATGGCACAAAACAGCGCACGCCAATCGGCGGCTGTCGCCAACTACACGAATCAAGCGATCCGCGGCGTCGCGCCGTACAAGGACTCATCGGGTCGTACGACGATGCTGCCGCACTACCTGCCGCAAGGCCAAACGTATCAATACGGCGGCTACACCTACGCGCAAGACGCACAGGGCGCGTACTACCAACAGCAGGGCAACGCGTGGGTGCGCATGCAGACCGGCCGCTGAGCCTGTGGCTCAGTGCGCACTACCAGTGCGCGCCCACTGAAATCTCAATCGTGCGATGCTGGTTTTCGTAGAGCGATGGGGTGGCGTGATTGGTCGCGTTGGACACACTAACACGCAGGTAGGTGCTCTTGGAAAGCGGCCACTCGGCAGTGAGGTCGGTTGACACATAGCGATCACGTCGCGCGGGCAATCCGTCAGGTCCCGCTGCGTCAAACCGCGTGCGTTGCAGTAGAACCGTTGCGGACCATTGTGCACCTAGCATTGGCCACGCAGTTTCCAATGAAACGTGCGCGCCCCGATTGGACAAATCGACGTAGCCGTTTCGATTGCGCTCGCGACGCAAGCCCCCCGCAAGCTCCACTTTGTCGAGTCCGAATTCTGCGAACTTCCAGCGAATGTTTCCAGTCATCGCAAGCACATCGGCGTCGAGATCGGCGAACGCCGCAGCGTGTCGGTAGCGCGCGGGTTCGACACGGATCGACCACAGTTCACCGTCGCCAAACGGGCGTGTCCAATCGACGCGGAGCGAATCGGTCGCGCGAAACGATTTGCCTGCAACGCCCAACACGGTGTGCGAAGGCGACACACCAAGCGACGCACCGCCAACACTCCAACGCGCAGCGACGTCGACCGTCCCAAATGCGAGATCAAGATCGCGCGCTGTAGGTGACCAGCGCACTTCGGTCACTGCGTTTGCTGAAAACTGGATCGAGCCGCTCGTCGCCCACTCTCGTGAACCGTTCAGAAGCAGCCGAGAAACCGGCCCGGTCAGTTTCGACAAGCCGGGCAGTTGAACCAACGCACCATCGGGCGATACACGCACCAGCGGTGAGCTCGAACGCTCCCAGCTTTGGCCAAATTCCGCCTCGGCGTGAGCGCTGACTTGGTCGCTGGCAGAGCTCGTCTCGGTCGCCGCAGTCATAGCCTGCGCGGCCGCAGCCGCGCTTAAGCCACTCAGTGTGAGCGCGGCAACGCATTGCCGCGCTGTGCGCACGAACGCGATCAAGCGCGCTTGAAGCAGACGCGTGTGTACGTGATGGTGCCGTTGGCGTTGGTCGTCGGCACGCTGTAGCAGGTCGTGCCGTGGCGGACATTTGATGCCGAACGGGCGAAGGCTGGCGTTTGTATGGCGGCAAACAGAAGGCCGACAGCGGCGGCGGAGATAGCGATGCGTGAACGAAGTTTCATGTGAGATTCCTGTCGTGTTATTGAGGTGAACTGTTGCGAGAAAGTTGGACCAAATCGCGGTCAGTTAAGCGACAGAGCTGCCGTGCTCAAACAAAATACGTAGGACGAAGCATTTTTTTCGGTTCACTCGCGAACTAGACTTGAGGATCCGAAACAGCTTGGAAAGCAGCGTTTGATTCACACACCACGTACACCTTCGTTACGCATCGTTTGGCGGCACCTAGTCGCGAGCGCGGGGGCGTTGGCCTTGGCAAGCCACTCCGCCGAAGCCGCCGACGACAAGAAATACGGCCAAACGCGGATCGGGACGTACGACATTCCGGCCGCAACGATTGCGAAATTTCAGAAATTCAAGGCGAGCGCGCCGATGAAGGGCGAATCGGCGATTGTGTCGACGCTGCTAGCAGACACGGAGGCATGGTCCGGCCCGGAGTTCAGCGCGAGCGCGACGGCAAACCCGCACACGATCGTCGTCACGGTAAAAGGCAGCGCCAAAGTCGACGGTGACGCCACCACCTTGTGGAATGCGGGTTGGGTTCTTGACGACGGCGTCCGCCGCTTGTCCGTTTTGCCGGGCATCGCCAAAGTCGGCGCAAAAGCCGGAGAGCGTTTGGAGATGACCGGCACGTCGCCGACGAGCTTCAAGGAGAGCCGCAAAGTGGGTGTGGCACTTGAGCTGGTGAACGCGAAGAATTTGAACTTCGACAGCGTTCACGTCGAAGTCTGGTCCGGCGTGCCCGAGCCCAGCAAGCTCGAAATTTCGTACGCGTTTCGCTACGCGATTGTGGGTTTGGTGCTCGGGCTATTCTTCTGGTGGTGGCGACGAAACTAACGTAGGCGCGCGCGCCTACGGGCTGATGCGTTGCTGTCTGACAGCAACGCACGCCAAGCGAACGTAGTCTGGGGGCGTTGGCGGCGAGTGGATTTCACGCGCCGCTGCTCCACTCTCGTCTCGTCCCATGCGCAATCGCTTCGCCCAAGCTCACGCCTCGCCACGCTCGCCTACGCGGTGCCTATGTTGCCGCGGCCTATTTCTTGTGCTTGGTTTTGCGTGTGCTAACGCCACGATAGCGGCAGAGGCCGAGACACGCACTCCGCCAACGGGCGGCACAAGCGTCGTGCGAATCGTTGACCCGACGCAACCGCAAGTCCAACTCAAACGGCTACCTATCCGCGACCTGGCTGCTCCCACCGCCTTCTACGAAGAAACGGAACTCACACTGTGCCGCACGCGACCACAGCGCTTTTGCCGCGATTTGGCGAAGGCGGAATTCGAGATTACGTCGCTGCGGCCAATGGTGCCGTCAGTGCCGGGACTCACGGCGAAGAGCCTCACGTTTCGCCACAATGCGGTGATCGCGAATTACACGTTTCGTTGACTACGCGACAAGAGGGCGATGCAACGTTGAGCCGCTAGCCACAAGTTGCGGGTCGAGCCCCGCCGCAAACCACTTGCCCGGAAATGCACCGCACAACGTAATCTCGCTGCCTTGGACGCGCAGCCAATCGCCCTCGGGCAAGCCGAACACCGGCATGGTCGGATTCATCGCGACAAACTCCGCGAGGCGCTGATCTCGCGTCTCGCCCATCCATCCTTCGGGCACTGCGTTGGTGTAATGCGCGTTGAGCTGAAAATCGATCACGCCCAACGCATCAAGCCCCGACGGATCAATGATCGGCATGTCGTTGGTCGTGCGAATCGTCGGCGCGCAAATCGCCGAGCCGGCGCTCCAGCCGACATACGGCTTGCCCGCGAGCATTTGCGTGCGCAGCGGCACGATGAGCTCATTGCGACGCAGATGCCGAAGCAAATTGAACGTGTTACCGCCGTTAACCATGATCGCGTCTGCCTCGGCCAGCGCAGTTGCCGCGTTTTTGTAGTGATGAATCGCTGTGATTTCAATATCCAGCGACGAAAGCGCCGCGCGCACGTTCGCAGTCGTCGCGTCCCAAGCCACCGCCTCGCTCGGGACCACGCTGGCGTATGGAATCAGCACCACGCGTTTCGCGCCGCCAATCGTTTCGCGAATCGCCTCGACAGCGTGCTCAAGATAACCCGTCGTGGGCATGCGGGAATTGGAGAGAAGGAGAAGGTTTTTCATGGGGACTAGTCTACGACGCGGCCGGTGGCAAGCTCTGATGTGATCTTTGCGATACAGCTTTATGGCCGCAGCGACTGCCAGGCGGTGCTTTCAGCGTTATAAACACTGATGTCGATAAGTTAACAAAACAGCCTACAACGACCGCAAGACTGTCGCTTGCACTCTAAAGCTGTTAATCGCAATGTGGCTGCAAAGCATGCGCACCACGCAGATTCCTCGCCCGTGAATGTCTTTTCTCGCCGCACTTTCTCGTTCTTCCGGTGCATTGCTCACTTTTGGGGAACGATATGAATGGCCGTACTCGGCGCGCGACGCAGCGGTTAGCGGGCTTACCGAGGTTTGTCTCGGGGTGGTTGGTCGCGCTGGCGGCGGCCGTCGTCGTCGCCCCCGCGTACGCACAGTCTTACACGCAGCTCTCTGCGGGCGAATATCACAACTGCGCGGTGTTCGGAAGCGGCGGTGGCGTGCATTGTTGGGGCGCAAACGATTCGGGCCAAGCCAACCCCGGCAGCCTTGCGATGGTGGTGGGTCGGCCCACGACCGTGACGGGGATTCGCGGCGCGACGCAAGTTTCGGCGGGCGGCAGTCACTCGTGCGCCGTCATTGCGGGCAACGTGAAATGCTGGGGGGAGAACGGCTTCTCTCAACTCGGTACGGGTGCCGGGTCGGGCGACCGGAACGCGCCGGTCGTCGTCGCGGGTCTGACCAATTTTTTTAACTATGTCGCCAGCGTAACAACAGGAAGCCGCCACAGTTGTGCGCTCGTGGAGCAACCGCTTATCGCACGCAAAGTTCGCTGCTGGGGCTACAACGACCACGGCCAAATCGGTGATGGCACCACGACGACGCGTCCGACGCCTGTCACGGTGACAGGCTTCACCAACCCAACGGCAATTTCAGCGGGCGCAGACCGCACCTGCGCGGTGGCTGACGGCGGCATTTGGTGCTGGGGCTACGACTCGTTGCTCAATGGCAGTTCGCTCACGCCCACTTTGGTGGTTTCAGGCGCGGGGTTGAACGTGACCGCCACGGGACGCGAACACGCATGCGCGCTCTTTGTTGGCACAGCATCGGCGGCGTGTTGGGGCAATAACCTGTTTCATGGCGCGCTGGGCAGTGTTGACCCGCTCACGCACGGGCCGGTGTACACCAACAGCAAAACGTACTCATCCATCTCAGCGGGCGGATTTCATACCTGCGCGGTCGACGGTGGCGTGATTGATTGTTGGGGCGCGGGCGAACTGGGGCAACTGGGCGACGGCCACGTCAACGGTGGCTTCCATCCTGCAAAGCTACGGGTGTTCGGAATCTCGAACGCGGCGACGGCGGCAGCGGGTCACTTCCATACCTGTGCGCTGTTGGCCGACGGTGCAGTGTACTGCTGGGGCAGCAACCAATACGGCCAACTTGGCTATGAAAGCACGCTCGATTTCAGTCTGTACGCGACTGCAGTTGAGTCGCAACCTTGCTCGCTCGATATTGATGGCGACGGCTCAATCAATGCCACGACCGACCTCATTCTGATGGCGCGAGTGATACGCGGATCTACCCCCAACGCGATTCCGACCAGCGTAGTCGGTGCAAATGCCACTTACCAAACACCGACGGAAATTTTGTCGCGCCTGAGCGCATGTGGAGTGATCTATGGCCCTTAGAAACGGCGCAGCCACACTCGCTGCTTTCGTGTTGGTGACGCTCGGCGTATCGCCGACACACAGCGAGGAATTCGCGAGCCCTCGGTTTGTAAACGGCGTCGCCATTGGGGTTGTAGCCGCCGGCAGCGAGTTCACATGCGGCGTGCTCGAAAGCGGTGGCGTGCGCTGCTGGGGCCGAAATGACGTGGGCCAGCTCGGCAATGAAAATCAAATCATCAGCGCCACACCCGGCAGCCGCACCCAACTCGCCGTGCGATCGATCACCAGCGCGATCGCCGTCACCGCAGGCGGGGCGCATGCGTGTGCGCTCCTGAGTAGCGGCGGCGTCCGATGCTGGGGTCGTAACAGCAACGGCCAATTGGGCGACGGCACTACCAACAATAGTTTCGTGCCCACTACGATCGCAAGCTTGGGAACGTTGACCGCCCAAGCCAGCGCAGTCTCAGCCGGCGATCAACACACCTGCGCGATTGTCCAGAATCCCGTAAACCTTTCTCCGCCGAGCGTTAGGTGTTGGGGCAGTAACGCCTACGGACAGCTGGGCCGCGGCACAACGGGCGGCGATTTCTCCACGCCTGCCATCGTCCCCGGAACCAGCGGCGCAATAGCTGTCGCGGCTGGGGGTCGACACAGCTGCGCAGTGCTTGCTACGCGTGCGGTCGTGTGTTGGGGTTTCAACGGCAATGGGCAATTGGGTGACGGCACAACGACGCAACGCAACACCGCGACAACGGCCGTCACCGGCATCAACACGGCGTGGGTCGTGACGGCCGGGCAAACCCACAGTTGCGCGGGTCTACAGGGCGGCGGCCCGTTCCAGTGTTGGGGCGATAACGGTTTGGGTCGATTGGGTAATGGTGGTCTAACCCCACCCCAAAGCCTGACGCCCGTCTCCGTCGTTACGCCACCGACTCAATGGACAGTAGAGCAGATCGCAGCGGGTGCGGATTTTGCCTGCGGCATCGCCCATTCGCCGCAAGGTCGGGACGTCTATTGCTGGGGCGGCAACAGCGCTGGCCAGCTCGGTGCAGGGGACTTCGCATCTAACCCAACGCCACGCATCGCTCCGGTAACGCGTAGCGGTTCGCCGCTCGATAACCCCGAGGTGATTACGGCCGGTAAAGATCACGCGTGCGCGCTGATTCGCTTCTCCACCTCACATCGCGTTGTGTGTTGGGGCGCGAATACCTATGGGCAGGTTGGCAACGATGCACTCAAGAACAGCGCGTCACCCGTAAACATTGCTCCCATGAAATGCAGCCTCGACATCGATTCCGACGGAGCCATCGGGCTCGATACGGACTGGCTCTTGCTCGCGCGCGCAAGGATGGGTCTGAGTGGCGACGCAGTCCTCAGCGACGCGCTAGGCGCAAACGCCGTGCGCAAAACTTGGCCCGATATTCGATCGTATCTAGAAACGAGTTGCGCGATGACCAATCTAGCGGAGTAGCTGCGAACATGGTCATAAAAAAAGCCGCAGGGCGAAACGCCGCTGCGGCTTTGTTGCGTTAAGCGCGTGGCTTAGAACGTGTGGCGAATACCGGCTTCGATACCGGTGGATTTGCCGCCGGCGGTGACCGGCTTGATGCCGTCGGTTACGCCGAATGTTTTGCCAACGCCCTTGTTGTCGACTTGTGACGCGTCGATGTAGAGAGCGGTGCGCTTGGACAGATTGTGAATCAGGCCGAGCATGATTTGGCTCGCACCGTCACCACCTTTGACGCGCGCGTCGGAGTAACCCACGCGCAATTCGTTGCTGCCCATTGGAACGGAGACGCCCACGTGAACGGCGGAATGGTCAACCGCTGCTTTTTTGTTGCGGCCGTAAAGTGCAGTCAGCTTGGCGACGCCAAAGTTGTAACTTGCACCAGCGGTCGTTTGTGTTTGATCGCCCGCAGCATATTTAACGCTCGCCGTGCCCAGACCTACAGACAGAGGCCCTGCGCGATAGCCCACTCGGCCACCGACGTAGCGACCATCGGAGTTAGCCGCGTTTTCGCCCAGCGCGTAGTTAACGTGCACGTAGAACCCACCCATCGCTGGCGTCAAGTAGCTAACACCGTTTGACGTGCGAACGTGCGTTTGGCTGGAAAATATCGGGTAGAAAAACGCGCCAGCGTTGCCCGTACCGTTGGTTCCGTTGAGGTTGAACTCAGACAGATTGAGGAACGCTGGAGTCAAATCACGACCCACGCGAACTTCGCCAAATCCACCGGAAACGCTCACCGTGCTGCGACGGCCGAAAAGCCCGGTCGCTGAGCCGCTCGACTGATTGTTAGTGTTGGTGGAACCGATCCCGCCGGTGTCGCCCGAAAACGCGCCTTCCACCCAGAAACTCGCGCGCAAGCCGCCGCCGAGGTCCTCAGTACCACGCATACCCCAGCGCGAAGAGGCCAAACCGTCGGTCCCCACCCTCGAGACCGACGCGGCGCCTGAAGCGCTGTAGCGCTGCACGTTCGTGTCAATGATGCCGAACAGCGTGACGTTGGCGGTTTGCGCGAAGCTCGATGCTGCGAGCGTAGCTGCGGCAAGCGCAGTCAGTTTCGCAGTAAAGCGTAGTGAATGTTTCATAGATCCCCCTCAAAAAAACAGCTGGAATAAGCGCGCTCAACTGGTAGAACGTCGCTTTGCTGCCAACAAATGTATCCGCGCGTTCTGTCAGTGTTCTGTCAAATCCGGCAATAGTGGTGCTGAACAGCTTTTCGCGGCCAACGACCGGCGGGAGGTCTTTAACGGGCTATTTTCCAGAAAGTCGATTTGCACGATTTCAGTGCGTAGACGAACTACTAGATGTCGTTGCCCAGCAATAGTTGTTAATCGCGCGTCCTGTTGTATTCGCGCCACGGAACCACCGCTGCAGACCAGATCGGAGGCGTTTGATGGAACGTACCTCGACGACGAGATGAGTCAAACACCGCTGGAAATATGAACAGTGTTTATGGGGAAGTCGCTACACTTAAGACCGATTTCATCTGCTGCTGCCCCGTCGATGCCCACGCCCAAATCGTCACGAACTCCCGCTCTCCGCGCAAAGAAATCCATCGCTCCACAAGCGCCGCGTCCCGCCGCAAGCACCGACATCCGCATTCGCGGCGCGCGACAAAACAACCTTAAGAATCTCGACGTTGATATTCACACCGGCGAGCTGACCGTGGTGACGGGTGTGTCCGGGTCGGGCAAGTCGTCGCTGGTGTTTGACACGCTGTACGCCGAGGGTCAGCGCCGCTACGTCGAAACGTTTTCACCGTACGCGAGACAGTTTCTGGATCGCATGGACAAGCCGCAAGTCGATCGCATCGAGGGGATTCCGCCCGCGATTGCGATTGATCAAACCAACCCGGTGCGTACGTCACGCTCGACCGTGGGCACGATGACGGAGGTGAACGATCACCTTAAGCTCATGTTCGCGCGACTCGCGCAGTTGCATTGCGAAGGCTGCGGCGCGGTGGTGCGACGCGATACATCGGATTCGATTTACGTTGATCTGAAACTGCGCGCCGCTAAGGCCGAGGATCCGCGTGTCGCGATCACGTTTGCGGTGACGGTGCCGGAGAATTTCAAGGAAGCGGAGGTCGAACAGTTTTTGTCAGCGCAGGGTTACACCCGCGTGCATTCGCAAGAGAAACGCGAGGGTGCGATCGTGCTGAACGTCGTGCAAGATCGCATGCGCATTGGCACGGCGGACAAGGCGCGGGTGATGGAAGCTCTCGAAGCGGCGCTGCTGCACGGAAAGGGGCGGGTGGCAGTATTCGTGTTGGATGCCACATCGCCAGATGATGACGTGTGGCGCTATTCCTCCGATCTGCACTGCGCGGCGTGTGACATCACTTACACCGATCCGCATCCGTCGTCGTTTTCGTTCAACAATCCACTCGGTGCGTGCGACACCTGTCGCGGCTTTGGCCGTGTGATCGGCGTCGATCTTGGTCTGGTCATTCCCGACGAGAACAAGACGCTCGCTGAGGGCGCGATCAAGCCTTGGCAAACCGCGAGTTTCAAGGAGTGTCAGGACGATCTGAAGAAGTACATGACGGCGCGCAACATCCCGATGGATGTGCCGTTTCGCGACATAGGACCAAACGACAAGCGCTACATCATTGACGGCGATCCGACCTGGCGCTCGTGGGAAAAAGACGCGAACAAACGCTGGTACGGCGTGCGTCGCTTCTTCGATTGGCTAGAGAGCAAAGCCTACAAAATGCACATACGTGTGCTGCTTTCGAAATATCGCGCGTACACGCCGTGCGGCGCATGCGAAGGCGCGCGACTTAAGCCGACGTCGATCAATTTTCGATTGGGATCGAAGGCCGATGCCGATGCGGTGTTGGCACCGTCAAAGCGCTTTTTCCCGCGGCATTTCAAGTTCACGCGCGAAGTACTCGAATCCCTTCCGGGTCTGACGATTCATGATTTGATGCTGTTGCCGATTGATCGACTGCGACAGATGATCAACACGCTTGATCTATCCGCACAAGGCGCGGTGCTCGACGAAGCGGCGGAATTGGTGCTTGGTGAAGTGCGCGGACGGCTGGGTTACCTGTGCGACGTTGGGCTGGGCTATCTCACGCTTGATCGGCAATCGCGCACGCTTTCAGGCGGTGAGGTACAACGCATCAACCTCACGACCGCACTCGGCACTTCGCTCACCAACACACTCTTTGTATTGGACGAGCCATCCATTGGCCTACATCCGCGCGACATGATGCGCATCATCGGCGTGATGCAACGACTAAAAGCGGCGGGCAATACGTTGGTCGTCGTCGAGCACGATCCTCAGATCATGTTCGCTGCAGATCGCCTGCTTGACATCGGGCCGGGGCCTGGCGAGCGCGGTGGCGAGATCATTTTTGATGGCGCGCCACGCGCGCTGGCGCACACACAAGACTCACGCACAGCGGCCTATTTGCTGGGCCGCGAGCGAATTGGTCGAGAACATCGCGTGCTCTCGACCAATCGACCGCCGAAGGCAAAAGCCGGCGTTGACGTTGGCGCCGACGAACTCATTCTCACTAACGCCCGCGAGAACAATCTCAAAGGAATCACCGTCAGTTTTCCGTTACGCGGTTTGGTCACGGTCACCGGTGTTTCCGGCTCCGGCAAGTCTTCATTGGTGCAAGACATTCTCGTGCCCGCGCTATACAAAGCAAAGGGCAAGACCACGGACACGCCCGGTGCGTACGACCTGTTGCTTGGGCATCAAAACATTGACGACGTCGTGTTCGTCGATCAATCGCCGATCGGCAAGTCCTCGCGCTCGAACCCCGCGAGCTTCGTCGGCGCTTTCGACGCAATCCGCACGATCTTCGCAAAGTCTGCGATGGCAGCGGAGCGCGGCTACACCGCGGGAACATTTAGTTTCAATGCAGGTAACGGCCGCTGCGCGACGTGTTCTGGCTCGGGCTTCGAGCACGTAGAAATGCAATTCTTGTCGGACGTGTATTTGCGTTGTCCGGATTGCGATGGCACCCGTTTCCGTTCGGAAGTGCGCGAAGTCAAGGTCATGGAAAAGAGCATCAGCGATGTGCTCGACCTCACGGTCAGCGAAGCGCTGCTGTTCTTCAAAGACATCAAGGGCGGCGCCGAAGTGCTGCGCACATTGCGACCACTCGCGGACGTGGGTCTCGACTATGTGCGCCTCGGGCAGCCAGTTCCAACGCTCTCCGGCGGTGAGGCGCAGCGCCTGAAACTCGCGGGGCACCTCGCGGAGAGCGTGGAGGGGCGGCCGATTGCCATCCTGCCTAAACGCATAAAGCCTGACGACCCCAAGCATCCGCGCGGGAAGCTCTTCGTATTCGACGAGCCAACGACAGGTCTGCACTTCGAAGACATTGCGAAGCTCTTACGCGCATTCGACAAACTGATCGACGCGGGCCATTCGGTCATTGTGATTGAACACAATCTTGACGTGATTTCGGCGAGCGATTGGCTGATTGATCTTGGCCCCGAAGGTGGCGATGCAGGCGGCGAAGTACTCTTCGAAGGCACGCCGGACGCCATTCGTAAGGACACTCGCTCACACACCGGCGAGGCGCTGAACGAATATGAGCGGGACCTAGCGACTCTCGCGGAGTCATCACGCACCTACAAGGTCGAGGAGGCTGTTGCGGGATTGGGCTCGTATCTGTCGCGCTCGCAGTCGCGTTCGATCAGCGTCCTGCACGCGCGCGAACACAATCTGAAAAACATCAGCGTCGAGATTCCTGCGAAAGGCTTCACCGTCATCACGGGGCCGTCGGGTTCGGGTAAATCCACGCTTGCGTTCGACATCATTTTCAACGAAGGCCAGCGCCGCTACCTCGAATCGCTCAACGCCTATGCGCGGCAATTTGTGCAGCCCTCCGCGCGGCCCGACGTTGACGCGATTCACGGCATACCGCCGACTGTCGCCATTGAGCAGCGTGTCTCGCGCGGCGGGCGCAAGTCAACCGTCGCGACGCTCACCGAGATTTATCACTTCTTGCGCTTGATGTGGATGAAGCTAGGCACGCAATATTGCCCGACCTGCGATGTGCCGATCGAGCCGCAATCGCTTGATGCCATTGCGTCGCGCGTGATGGGCGACTGCAAAGGCAAGAATGCAACCGTACTCGCGCCTCTGGTGGTCAATCGCAAGGGGCTCTACACCGATCTTGCGAAATGGGCGAAAGGCAAAGGCTTTGCCCATCTGCGCGTAGATGGAGAGTTGATCCCCGTCGCGCCCTGGCCCCGTTTGGATCGTTTCGCGGAACACAACATCGAGCTGCCGATTGCTACGGTCGGCGTGAATGTGAAGCGGGAGAAGGATCTGCGCGCCGCCCTCACAACGGGCTTAGATTACGGCAAGGGCGTCGTGCAAGTTCTGTCGTGGAAAGAAGGCAGCGGCAAGGCCGAACTCACTGTGTTTTCTACCAAACGTGCGTGCCCAAGCTGCGGCACCAGCTTCGCCGAACTTGATCCTCGGCTGTTCTCGTTCAATAGCAAACACGGCTGGTGCGTGAGCTGTCAAGGTACCGGCGAAAGCGTCAAAGGCTTCAAGCGCGACGAGCGCGCTAGCGAAGAATTTGCGGACCGCGAACTCGACGCGTTTCTTGATGCAAAGGAAGCGTTTGAGGTGTGTACCGCATGCGACGGCGCGCGGCTCAATCCGGTAGCGCGCAATGTGCGCTTCCGAGACCAAAGCATTCACGCCTTGGTCACACAATCGGTAATCGCGGTTGAGCAGTTCATGAGTGCGTTGAAACTCGGTGCGCGCGAGGAAGAAATCGCGCGAGACATCATTGCTGAGGTGAAATCGCGGCTTGAGTTTTTGCAAGAAGTCGGGCTCGGTTACCTGACGTTGGATCGCTCCGCGCCGACGCTTTCTGGCGGCGAAGCACAGCGCATTCGTTTGGCTGCGCAACTTGGCTCGAACCTGCAAGGCGTGGCGTATGTGCTCGACGAGCCGACGATTGGACTGCATGCGCGCGACAACCGCATCTTGCTCGACGTGCTCGAAAAATTGCAGGCGAAAGGCAACACCCTGATCGTCGTTGAGCACGATGAAGATACGATCAAGCGTGCGCATCACATCATCGACTTAGGCCCCGGTGCGGGCGTACGCGGCGGAGAAATTGTCGCGCAAGGCACCGCGGAGGAGCTCAAAGCGAATCCACTATCAATCACAGGCAAGTTCCTGCGCAATCCGCTCAAGCATCCGCTGCATATGCGCGCGCCTGTCGGCAAGGGAGACTCCTTCATCGAAGTCAAAGGCGCGTCGCTGCACAATCTAAAAAACGTCTCTGCGCGCCTTCCTCTGAGCCGCCTGAGCGTCATTACGGGAGTTTCGGGCTCGGGGAAATCCACGCTCGCGCGGGAAGTCATTCACGAGAATTTGGAAATGCTGGTGAGCGCGCGAAACAACCGCAAGAAGCCCGCTGCGCTGGTGGGTTGCGATTCGCTAGAAGGCTGGCAATCTGTAGACCGCGTACTTGAGGTTGACCAAACGCCGATTGGCAAAACGCCACGTTCGTGCCCCGCGACATACATCGGCTTTTGGGACAACATCCGCAAGCTCTATGCCGAAACCAGCGAAGCCAAAATGCGCGGCTACGGCCCCGGACGTTTCTCGTTCAACACGGCCGGTGGGCGTTGTGACGCGTGCTCTGGTGCGGGCGTGGTGACGATCGAAATGAACTTCTTGCCTGACGTGAAGTTGCCGTGTGATGTGTGCAATGGCGCGCGCTTCAATGGCGAAACGCTGTCGGTGTTGTGGCGCGACAAATCTATCGGCGATGTGTTGGCGATGAATGTCGACGATGCAGTTGATTTTTTCTCGTCGATGACGCTCATTCACCATCCACTCAAGCTGATGCGCGATGTGGGCTTGGGATATCTCACGCTAGGTCAGCCGAGCCCGACACTCTCCGGCGGCGAGGCGCAGCGCATCAAGCTCGTGACCGAACTAGCGAAGGTCAAAGAAACGTTCCGTCTCACCGACAGCGCCGCGCCCGCAAGCACGACAAAGCTCACGGCGAAAGCGAAGAAGCTCGCAGCTGCAGCCGACGAGAAACGTGCGCTGAGCACAGAGAAAACACCGGGCCAGCGCAAGCTCAATCCACACACACTTTATGTGCTTGATGAACCCACGGTTGGCCTGCACATGGCTGACGTGGAAAAGCTCATCCACGTATTGCATCGCCTCGTTGACGCAGGCAACACGGTGATCTTGATTGAACACAATCTCGATCTGATCGCCGAGGCCGACTGGATTATCGACATGGGTCCCGAGGGCGGCACTGGCGGAGGTAATGTGGTCGTCGCAGGAGACGTTCCGACCGTGCTCAAAGCGCGCGCAAAGTCACACACAGGAGCGGTGTTAGCGGAGTTTTTGTGAGCAGAAGCTGAAGCCGCGTGCTCAGCGCCCGTGAGAGTGATTTGGCTTGGACAATGCCATTGTCATGCCTACAATGGCCGACTTGTCGGCTAAGAGTTTCCGGGCGTGCGGGAGGTACACATGAGCACCGAATTTTCATCGTCCGCTGCGTCGCATAGCGTCGCGACTTCCAAGGTCGGCAGTTTATTCGCTGTGTTGTGTGCTGCGGCCATAGCGCCCGCGTCCGCCACGCCCGACATCGAAGCGATCGTGCCATCAGGCATTAGTTCAGCACGGTGCGATGTAAATCGCGATTGGACATTGAACTACGTCGCCGACGTCTTGAAACTCGACGCACTTACGCTCGCGCGAGTGAAACTTACACGCAGTTTGTCAAATGTTGACCTGTGCACGATGGCCGATGCGCGAATACAGCGCACGATGGTGAGGGCGCTGCAACCCAAGCCAGATCATCCAGGCGAGCTAGCCACATTTCGCGAAGGACAACGTAAGGGCAGCGACGGCAGCGTAGATCCACAAGGCCTGAGTAACGCGATCAACGCGCGTGACCAAATGGTTGTGGAGCAG
This sequence comes from Casimicrobium sp., assembly GCA_036733505.1. Lineage (GTDB taxonomy): Bacteria > Pseudomonadota > Gammaproteobacteria > Burkholderiales > Casimicrobiaceae > Casimicrobium. The sequence continues at coordinate 3,015 of DAINAJ010000045.1, read as the reverse complement.
GAAATGCTCGCGCGTGCGACTCAAAGCCAACGCGCACCGTTTGCGCCGTTAGACGCGGGCATCAATTCCGCTTCGTGGACCAGTCTCGGGCCGGGCAACATCGGTGGTCGCGTACGCACGATCGCGACCGTGCCGGGGCAACCCAACACGCTCTACGCGGGATCAGTCGGCGGCGGCATTTGGAAAACGACCAACGGCGGCGCGGCTTGGAATCCAGTGCTCTCATTTGGCGCCACGATTAGTGTGTCGTCGATTGTGATTAACCCGCTTGATCCGGCCATCATGTACGTTGGCACCGGCGAGGGCTTCTACAACTACGACGCGATTCGTGGCGCGGGCGTGTACAAAACCACCAACGGCGGATCGTCGTGGTACCAGCTCAGCAGCGCCTCGCCCGCCACCAGCGGTGACTGGTCATATGTAAATCGACTGACGATGCATCCGACCAATCCGGCCATCCTGTTCGCGGCAACTGGCGGTGGCATTTACCGCACGACGGACAGCGGCGTTACATGGACCAAGCAAAGCAGCACGCGCGTACTCGACGTGAAAATCGACGCCACAAATCCGCTGCGCGTCGTCGCTGGCCGCGCTGATGGCCGCATAGAGCGCAGCATCGATGGCGGCGCGACGTTCACCAACGTGTTTGTGCCCGCGACAGCAGCACCGCCGACGGGCACAGGATGGGGACGCGTTGAGGTAGCGTGGGCACGCTCGACCGGTCGTTTGTACGCGGCCGTCACCACTTCCGGCACCGCGGGAGCCTCGCAAGATGGTCGTGTGTATTTTTCGGCAGACGGCGGTGCGACGTGGACGCCGCGCGCAACGCCTTTTCACATGAACGGCCAAGGTTGGTACAACAACGCGATATGGGTTGATCCGACCAACGAAAATCTAGTGATAGTCGGTGGACTGGACAACTACCGCAGCAACGATGGCGGCCTGACGTTTATCAAGGTCAGCCGGTGGAACTGCGCACCCATTCAGGCGCATGCCGACAATCACGCTATTGTCGAGTCGAGCGATTTCAACGCAATGACTGCGCGCACCGTCTATTGGGGCAACGACGGCGGCATTTACAAAGCCGCCAATATCGACGCCCTGACCGCTCAGACCAGCGGCTGTCCGGCGGGCGGCTGGACCAACCTCAACAACGGTCTCGGTGTCACGCAGTTCCTCGGCGTTGGTGCGAACGCCAACGTCGTCTACGGCGGTACGCAAGACAACGGTTCGCTGAAATGGTCCGGCACCGGCACCAACTGGTCTACGGTGTACGGCGGCGACGGCGGCGCTTCGACGGTTGATCCGCTTGATGCGAACTATCTCTACGGCGAGTATGTGTATCTCGCGATTCATCGTGCCACCACCGGCAACTTTGCCGCCTCCATTTGTAACGGCATCGCCGACGCCTACGCCGGCTGCATCACCAACAGCGTGGCGGGCACACAAAAGGCCAATTTCATCTCGCCTATCGCATTGGATCCAAACAATTCTTCTCGTCTTTACGGCGGCGCTCAGCGACTCTGGGTGAGCAGCAATGTGAAGGCTGCTACGCCGACGTGGAGCGTCGCCCGTGTGGCCTCCCCGAGCAACAGCTATATCAGCGCCGTCACTGTGGCACCGACCAATTCGGAAGTGGTGTACGTCGGTCACAATGATGGTCGCGTTTACAAATCAACCAACGCCGTCAGCGGTTCACCCAGCACCTGGTCCGACATCACCTGCGCGACTTCGAGTCCGACGTACCCCGTGTCGCGTGCCGTTGTGCGCATTTTGGTTGACCCTAACAACGCCAACATCGTGTACGTTGGGCACGGTGGTTACAGCAGCAACAATTTCTGGAAACTCGACACCACGGGCGCAGCGGTGTGCAGCAACATCGGCACCGCGTTGCCCCCAAGCCCAGTGCGCGGTATCGCGCGACATCCCACCAACGCAACGTGGCTATACGCCGGCACTGAAGTGGGCCTCTTCGCGAGCGAAAATCTCGGCGCGACATGGAGGGCGGCCACCGACGGCCCGGCCAACGTTTCGGTCGAGGACATGGTGTGGCAACCGGGCAATAAGCTCGTTGTCGCGACACACGGGCGCGGGGTCTTTCGCGCGACCGTGGGCACTGCACCCGCGTGCTCGTTTTCAGTAACTCCTGTGCCAGTTGGCGCGCCGGCCAGCGGCGGTTTGGTCTCCGTTGACGTGTCCGCAGTGCTCTTCAGTTGTGTCTGGGGTGTCTCATCATCGACGCCGTGGATTGCTCCTGCTTTCAGCGGCGGCAGCGGATCCGCGCGTCTCGGACTGACCATCGCAGCCAATCCCGGCACGCCGCGCGCCGCGACGATCACGGTCGCCGGAACGCCCGTGCTTGTCGAACAAACCGGCGCACCGCTGCAATGCTCGCTCGACATCGACGGCGACACCGCGTTCAATCCCGCCATCGACGGGGTGCTCTTAGTGCGCTACGCGATGGGCTTTCGCGGTACCGCACTCATCAACGGCCTAACCTTCAGCGGCACAGCCACGCGCACGTTAGCGAACGACATCGTGACCTACATCCAGAGCAAAAACTTCGACATCGACGGCGACGGTTCGCTCAACGCCACCGACGTGCTGCTTGCGCTGCGTGGCCTCAACGGCATCACCGGCGACGCGCTACTAGCCAACGCGTTGAGCGCTGGGCGCACGCGAAGCCCCGCGCAAATTCAAACGATTGTCGCGCAGTGTTTGAAGTAGCGACCCATGCCGCTTTGCCCGTTTTACGCGCCTGGATAGCTTATTGGCTTTTTCTGCCGAACGACCGTCCGGTGGTCGTTTGCGCCAAATTTGCGTTAAAGTCGATAAGCCCTCTTATCGCCCTGTACGCGCCGTGTAACAGTCGCTAGAACGATAAAGCTATTGAAATAGTACCGGTTAGCTGCGTGACGAACGGGCAGTCTCGCTCCGGCGCCGCACAGGACAGAACCCAATGCGACGCGACGCGAGCTGCCTCAATCGGGCGCGAGTCCCACACGCATGTCACGA
>DAINAJ010000044.1:8824-19280 GCA_036733505.1 Casimicrobium sp. | reverse complement strand
CCATAAAGTACCCCGAAAGATGACAAATTGATGACTCGGTGATTCTGCACGAGTGCATGCCCGTTGTCAGCGATTTCCTGAAAAGTGGTCAATCGTGCGCGCTTGGTCGCCAACTGAAGCGCTGATACGAAAAAAATCGCAACACTTTGTTTTTGTTGGTTTTTTTATACTTCCTCGCATCCAAATCGGCGCGCAATTACGTTTCAAACGAGCAAAAACATGGACTTTTTCACGCATACAGCTTTTTCGATGCATCGACAGCTGCACGGCGCTTCGTACACTTTTTTTTGCAAAGTCGACTTATTCTTTTTTTTGCCCAAAATCCCGCACGAATGTCGCTTGAAGCACAAAGCTGTATGCCGCACGTTGTGACAATGCAACACGTTGAGCGGCCGTTTCATGACATTCCATGGGGTGGAATCCCCTGCGCGTTGTAGCTGCCAACGCGGCGCCAATCGCTGGAACCGTACAGCGTATGGTTTTCGGCGCGCAATACGTGCCTACGCAGCGCGATTGCGCTGATTGCGAATCAACACTGTGGGCAGCGTCTGCCTTTTTAGTTGGCAAAACGAAAAAGCTGAAGTTTGCGACGCCGTACGAACCGGACGGATGAACGGTTGTTTTGCGTGACCAACGTCGAAAAGACGCTTCCAGTTACTGCGTATAGCCTTATGTAGCGGTCGTTTGCGGTCGATTTATGCTTGGTCGATAGGGCCCCCTTCACTATGATCACGGTACTTTGCTTAACCCGCCGGCAATTGCTTGTTTCGGCGATCCCATTTTTCCATCCACAGTTCATGAGGCCACCGACCATGTTCCATCGTCTGTTCTCGTTTGTGCTCACTACCTGCCTTGCTACGGCAGCGCTAGCACAACCCGCCCCGCTCACCATAGAAGAAGCGTGGAAACCGCCTCAGCTTGCGAGTCCGACGCTCTCACGGTCGGGCAAGTATCTCGCTGCCACAGCGCCGCACAAGGGCCGCATGAACTTGATGGTGATGGACCTCGAAACGCGCAAGGGCACGCTGCTCACCTCCTTCGACGACTTCGACGTGGTCGGCGTCAACTGGGTTGGCGACGAGCGCCTTGTGTTTTCGCTCGGGCAGTTCAATTCGCCTACGGGAGCCGGCCAATTTGACGGTGGCGGCCTTTTTGTCGTCGGACGGGACGGCACCAACTCGCGCCGTCTAGCGCCAACGGTCCGCGAAACGCGCGCCCGCAACCAAAACGTTTACCGATCACTCGAATTCGTTCGCACAATTCCCGGCAGCACCGACGAAATCATTGTGCAAGGCAATCAAACCTCGGCCGATTCAGACGACCTGTACCGACTCAACCTAAACAATGGCCGAACCGTGAGTCTGACCTCCGGTCGTCCCGCCGACGGCACTTTCGAGTGGTTGCTTGATGACAAGCTCACGCCCCGCGTCGTCGTTTCCAACGTAAAAGACGAACTCACCCGTGTCGTTTGGCACCGCAAGGACAGCAGCAGCCCCTGGGAAGAGATCGCCCGCTACAACCGCGACAAAGGATCGGTGTTTGTTCCGTTGGCCTTTGAGTCCGACGGCGTGACCATGCAAGTCGCGACCAATCGTGATCGTGACACGATGGCGGTTTATCGTTACGACACCAACACCAAAAAGCTCGGCGAACAAATTGCCGCACATCCGAAGTTCGACATGGGTGCGGACTCACAGGGCGGATCGGTTCCCGGTCCGCTGATTGATCCAGAGACGAACAAAGTACTCGGTTATCGCGTTGAAGCGGATCGCCGCGAAACCGTGTGGGTGGACGAAGGACGCGCACGTACGCAGCGCCTACTCGACACCGCGCTGCCCAACATGATCAATTCCTTCGCTCGCACACCAGACGGCAAGAAGTTCCTCGTCTCGTCCTACAGCGACATCAAGCCGATGCGTTGGTACTTGTTGGATCAGACCAAACTCACGCTTGAAGAGATTGGTGCGGCGAAGCCGTGGCAAGACGGCAAGCTCGTCGAGCAGCGCCCGATTCGCTACAAAACGCGCGACGGACTCGAAATTCCGGGCTATTTGTTCTTGCCGAAGGACTACAAGAAAGGCACGCGACTTCCCATCGTCGTCCACATTCACGGTGGCCCTACAGTTCGCGCAGACAAGTTTGGCAGTGGCTTCGGCACGATCGAAGGACAGCTCTTTGCGTCGCGTGGCTACGCTGTGCTTGTGCCCAATTTCCGCATCACCCCGGGCATGGGAAACAAAATCTACGGCGCAGGCTTTGGCACCATCGGTCGCCAGATGTCTGAGGATCACGAGGACGCGCTTAAATGGGCTGTAGACGAAGGCTACGCCGACCCGAAGCGTGCGTGCATGTCAGGAGCCAGCTACGGCGGTTATGCCGCCCTACAAGCGATGGTCAAGACGCCAGACCTATTCAAATGCGCCGTCGCGGGCTTGGCCGTGACAGATCTGGTCTACCAAAACACGTCGATTGAAACGGACTATGTCGCGAACCCGGCGTTCACCGACTACTGGAAAGCGGTTATTGGCACCAACGACCTTCGCTCACAAATCACGCGCGACATGTCGCCAGTCAACCACGCAAACAAGATCAAAGGCGCTGTGTTCCTCTACGCGGGGCAAGACGACGTCCGCGTGCCCATCGACCAAATCATCCGCATGGACAAGGCACTTAAAGCTGCCGGCAACCCACCAAAAGCGTTCGTCATCAAAGAGAAAGAGGGCCACGGCTTCGGAAAACTCGAGAACAATGTGGATCTGTACACACAGGTGCTCAAGTTTTTGGATGAGCAAATCGGGAAGTAAGCTCTGTCCCAACCAAGAAAAAACGCGGCCAAGGCCGCGTTTTTTTATTGCTGCAGCGAAACTACTTTGGTGCAGGCATGTTCTTCTTCATAAACGTATCGAATCGGTTGTAGAACTCGAATACGTTTTTGTCGAGCCGATATCCGTGCGCTTCGTCGGCGACGAACATCCACTCTTGCGACTTGCCAGCTTTGTCGAAAGCAGAACGAATGACACGCCCGTTTTCAATATCGACATTTCGATCCAAGCCACCGTACGCGTGAAACACCGGTGCCTTAATTTTGTCAACATGTCTCGCGGGTGAAGCACGTTCAAACGCCTCTCGATCCGCTTTGGGGTGACCAATCGCGCTAGCGAACCACTCCTCTCCCCCTTTGCCGTATCGAACTGAAAGGTCTGTGTCGAAAAGCGTGAAAAGGTCGGAAACGCCAACGTAGTTCACGCCCCATTTGAACCAGTCCGGCCGCTTAACCAGTGCCATAAGCGCCGAATATCCACCGTAGCTTGCGCCATACACCGCGAGACGATTCTTGTCCGCGTACCCTTCTTTAATCGCCCACTCAACGCCAGCGAGCTGATCGTCGATCATATTCCCGCCAAAATCCTTAAAGCTCGACAGCAAATTGGCCCGGCCATAACCAACGGAGCCGCGGAAGTTTGGCTGGAGCACGGCGTAACCGCGGTTAGCCATGAATTGCACTTCATTGTTAAATCCCCAAATGTCACGCAACCAAGGGCCACCGTGGGGGTGAAGAATCAGCGGCACAGGCGAACCCGGTTTATAGGACTCCGGAAGCGTTAGATACCCATCCACTTTCTTGCCGTCGAGACCTGTCCAGCTCACGTATTGCATGGGACGCATCTGCTTAGGATCGATCCAACGGCGCGGTTGAATCCCCGTGTCCTCCAACGACTTCTTTGTCTGATCATAGATGTAGTACTTGCCTGGGTCTCGATCCGAACGTGAGAACACAAGCGTGCGGTTGCGTCCGGGTGCCCATGAGTTGTAATTACCTGCAGGCAATGCGGCGTCAAGCATGGCCTGTGTCTTCTTGGCGGCCTCGTCAAACCAAACGGTCTTCGGCTTATCCCCGACGAAAGAGACACCAATCACGCGATCTTCGTCGTCATCGTCGCCACCGCCAAATCGCAACGCTCCATTGACCCCCGAAAAGCCGCCGTTGAAGTCTGTCGAGCGCATGTCGAAGCGATCGTCTCCATAAATGAGTTCGCCAAGCGTGTTCGTCTCTGGATCAAAGCGGAAAAACGCCATAGTGTCACGGCCAATATTGCTTGCAACCCACATCGACCGCTTGTTCTTTTCAAACCCTAAGGGAATCACGACATCCTTGACGTCAAAACCCCATTGCCGCAGCGTCTTGTAAGGCTGCCCATCTCCGCTTCGATACATAAATTCAGTAACGCGCGTAAGCGGGTCGCGGCGAAGTAAAGCTCGCGGCACTCGGTCGCTATCTAGCACCCATCGTGAAACCAAGCCCGGAGAATCGAACGTAACCAACTTCTTGCGTCCGTTGAAAATATTCATCCGATAAATATCGAGTGTGTCGGAAGATCGATCGTTTGACTCAACCAGCACTTCGTCTTTTTCGCCCTTAATGCGGCCGCGAAACGACGTCTGACGCAAGACGTACTGCCCTTGCTTTTCCGTAAACGGGGCAATTAGTACGCGCGAGTTTCGGCCATCGCGATCCACTGCGAATAGTCCGCCGTCGCCAGCATTAGCCACAAATTGCTGCTCATCGCCCGTTGTGAACAGCAGCCGTTCATTACTAGCCCACGAAAAATCCAAGACATCGGCTTTGTCAAAGTTAGTCACTCGATTAGCGTTTCGCTTCTCTAGATCAATCACGACCAAGTTAAATCGACTGTTGACCGGGACCAGCGCTGCCATGAATTTTTGGTCGGGCGAGAAAGTAGGCGAGCGATATTCCGACTTTCGAAAAAGTGTTTCGACTGGAATAAGTGGCGTTACCTGAGCGTGCGCAGTGCCCGCGATGCCGGCAGCAACTGCCAGAATCACTGGGAGTACGGCCGCGCGTAGCGTTCGTAACAATTTCATTTTGAGATTTCCTGATGTTGGTCGACTAAGGCTTAAATGATGCCACGAACCGGCGGCCTTCGCCCAAGCTGAGTCATCGTTAGCAGCAAGTTAGATGTGTACGGCCTCGCACAATGGTGTGTGCCGGCGCGTGGATACAAAAAAAGGAGGCCGTAGCCTCCTTTTTTTGCGTCCGAGCCGACGAATCGACCCGGAACTACCTATTCCCGACTAGCGGAACTTGTACGTCATGTTCATGCGGTACGCACGGCCACGAACGTCGTATTGTGTGAAGTCGTAGATGTAGGTTGACGAAGCACCCGGATCATACGGTGGCTTACGATTCATCACGTTCAAGACCGATGCGTTGATCTTGAGCTTGTTGTTGAATTCGTAACCGCCGAACAAGTCGATCGTGGTGCGCGAACCAATCTTCTCGCCAGCAACGCCAGTTTGGAAGCGTGGATCGTTCAACGTCGAGTAGTACGAACCTGCCAACAGCGCTTGGTAGTAGCTGTGGATGTAGTTCGCCGTTACGCGAGCAGAGTAAGGACCTTGCGACCAATCCAACGACATGTTGCCGCGCAGACGTGGAAGCGAGATGCCGTAGCCGTTTTGGCCTACGTACTCGTCACCGTCTTTGTACGACTCCATGTACGAACCAGCCAAGCCGAAGGCGAGCTTGCCGTACAGGGTGTTCATACGGTACACGGCGTCAAAGTCAAGACCGCGAGTGCTGACCTGAGCGACGTTGGTGTAGTTGGTCGCAACCGTCACGATGTTGTTCGTAACTGGGTCACGCGTCACTACGCCGCGCTGGACGCCGTTGATGATGCCGTTGTTGTTAACGAGCGTCTGGAAGCTGTACGAAGAGATCTGGTCTTTCCAGTCAATGCTGTACCAGTTCACGCCGACGTTGAAGTCCTTCGTTGGCTCAAACACCGCGCCAATGGTGGTGCTCTTCGACGTTTCTGCCTTCAGGTTTGGATTGCCGGCGTAAATACCAGAAATCTGAACGCCAGAAGCATTCGTCACAGGGTCGTTAACTTGAACGAAGAACGTAGCGACAGAAGGAGAAATTTCAGGCAGCGTTGGTGCGCGGAAGCCTTGGCCCCAGTTAGCACGCAACAAGAACTCTGGCGAAACTTTCCACTTCATGCCGACTTTAGGTACCGTCGAGCTGCCGTAGTCGCTGTAGCGATCCGAGCGAACTGCGAGCTGCGCTTCCAAAGACTTCGTGATTGGCAAGCCAGCTTCTGCGAACACAGCGATGCTGTTGCGGTCACCGTTGGTAGCCGTGATGCCTTGGCCCATGATCTGACCGGCTTGAGCAGCTGCGGACGGTACGTCAGCAATCTTCTCAGAACGGTATTCAGCGCCAACGGCGAGGCCCACTGGACCGCCAGGCAACTGACCGAACTCAGTCGACAAACGCGTGTCAGCGAAGAACAACTCAGACTTCGAAGTACGCGGAACACCGATGCGCAATGCGTCGCGTGCAGCAGCGCTGTTCAGCGAAGAGTTGTTCAGGTTGTACGTAGCGCTGGTCGACGTAGGCACAGGTGGCTGAGCAGCGGAGGTGATGCCGAATGCCGAGCTAACACCATCGATACTCAGGCGGTTCGAGCCGTCAGAGCGAACTTTGTTTTGCGACCAGCCGATTGCGCTGTCACCGTCCCACGAGCCGAACGAGTATTTCAAGCCAGCCAAAACACGCATCGAATCAGAACCAATCGACGTGTCGCGCGTGCCCAAATCATTCAGGGCGCCAGCGTAACGTGCCAAGGTGCTGAACGGGTTGCCCGCAACGCCAGGCGCGAAGTTGATGGTGTAGCTAAATGGCTTGAGGCCCAACGGGGTTGGGGTCAGCGCTGTCGTATTGAAGAACGGACGCGTGAACGTCTGAACGCTGTCTACCTTCGACAGGCCCAACTCTGCGTACGCTTGCATAGTTGGCGACAACTCCATCGTGCCACGTGTCAGGAAGCCGATACGCTCCGTGCCAGGCATTGCAGTGATCGCGCCGTTGTTGTCGAACGTACAGAACGTGTTGCTAGCCGCTGCGCGCGCGTTCAGCGTCGCGAGTGTAGCCGCTGACTGGTTGCCCGACAGATTGATAAGACCTGCAGCGACGGCTTGAGGGCCGTTCATTACGGTGCCGCCGACGGCTGCACAGTTATCAACCGCCTTGAAGTTCTGCGTTGCAACGCCAGCATTCGTGTACTGCTGCCACGTGCCCAAACCGGTGAGCGACGTGAAGTTACGACCGCCGCCAACTTTGCCGCGGTAGTCGGCAGAGGCACCGAAGTCAGTCTCGTTCAACATGACCAAGTCACGCTTGTAGTAGTCGACAACAGCCAAGACCGAGTACTTGTCACGACCCAAGTCGCCGAAACCAGCGGTGGCGCTAAAGCGATAGTCGCCATTGCCAGCAGCCGAGCCCGCACCTGCAGTGAACTCGATACCCTTGTAGTCCTTACGCATGATGACGTTGACCACGCCAGCAATCGCGTCAGAACCGTAAACAGCGGAAGCGCCGTCTTTCAGGATTTCGATACGCTCAACAGCAGAAGCTGGGATCGAGTTCAAGTCAACGAACGTGTCTTGCAAGTTTTGTGCAAAACCGTAGCCAGCCGTGCGGCGGCCGTTGATCAGAACGAGCGTTGCTTTTTGGCCAAGACCACGAAGGGAAATGCCGGAGGCGCCTGGTGCGAAGCTGTTCGAGAAGCTCTCGCTGTAGCTGTTACCGCTGTTGGCGGGAACGTTACGAAGAACTTCAGCGATCGTCGGTTGGCCCGATTTTTCGATCTGCTCACGGGTGATAACGTCAACTGGCGCGACGGTTTCGACGTCGGTCCGCTTGATGTTCGAACCCGTAATTTCAATCTTCTCGACCTTTTGCGTGGCTTGTTGCGCATAAGCAACGCCACTGGCCACAAATGTTGCTGCGATAGCAACAACTAATTGCTTCTTTTTGATCATAAAAAAACCCCTGAAATCCCAAAGCGGGCGGTTGGTGTAAAGACATCTTTGATTCTGTCATCTCTCTGTCGTATTTCCTACGGGTGACTACGAGCGAACGACGCGGCAAGGTCACTTGGCAGACATCGCGTCATCCGAAACAAATACTATAACTGATTGAATTTTAAAATCTTTTTTACACCAAACGGTACATACGCAACTTTGGAAAGCGTCGCAGGGCGTTTGAATGTCGAATTTCTTTCGTTACAGCTTTAGTGTCTAAACGACAGCTGATAATACGTTACAGACCAATAATCTACATTGTCGACTTTTGCAATAAACATGGCAAAACCGCTATACAGCGGTCGTCAGAGAAGCAAAGCCATACTTTTTCCGTTGCAGACCTGCAACAGTTGGCGAAAGGCGCTCACCGCCCCGACGAGCACGCGCCGCCGCTCACGTTTGCGGACGTGAGCCTGCGATGGTTGAAGATTTTCACAATGCCCCGAATCACTCGGGAGCGTTTGCGCCGCGACCGCTGAGGTCGCAGCACAGGTGCAGCTAACGAGCTGCGCGCTACGTCAGCGCGCTCACACCCTTAGGGATCGAATCCAGCAGTTTGCGCGTGTAAGCTTGTTGCGGTGAGGAATAAAGCGTGTCGGAGTCACCCTGCTCGACCACATTTCCTTCGCTCATGACCATCACTTCGTCGCTCATGTACTTAACAACGGCCAAGTCGTGCGAGATGAAGATGTAGCTCATTCCAAATTCGTCTTGCAAGTCTTGCAGCAAGTTCAGAACCTGCGCCTGCACAGAAACGTCCAATGCAGACACCGATTCATCACAGATGAGGATATCCGGCTTCATCGTGAGGCAGCGCGCGATGGCGATGCGCTGGCGCTGGCCACCCGAAAATTCGTGTGGGTACTTGTAGAAACTCATTTCCGGCAAGCCCACTTTCGCAAGCAACTCAAACGCCATCTTGGCGCGAGCCTCCGAGTTTTCGCCGATGCCGTGAATGACCATCGGTTCGCAGATGATTTGTCCCACAGTGAATCGCGGGTTGAGCGACGCATACGGGTTTTGGAAAATGATTTGGATGCGTTTTTTGTACGGCAAAAACTCCGCTTCCGACAAAGCGAAGATGTTTTGACCGTTAAACCACGCCTCGCCCTTCGTCGCTTCATGCAAGCGCATGATTGTCAGGCCCACGGTCGTTTTTCCAGAACCGGATTCACCGACGAGGCCCAGCGTTTTTCCTTTGCGGAGCTTGAACGAAACATCCTTCGCCGCATGAAACACGCGCTTGCCAAACAAGCCTTCACGCGAAACGAAATCTTTGCATAAGCCTTTCACTTCCAGCACCACCGGGTCTGTCTCCAGAACCCCACGTGAACGCTGTTCGAGACGCATCGCGTCGGCACGTCCGGCCATGAAATCGTCGATCACCGGCAATCGTTTCGGGCGCGAATCCACGACCGGGCGGCACGCCAACAGCGCTCGCGTGTAATCGTCGGTAGGCGCCGCAAACACTTGCTTCGAAGCGCCCTGCTCGCGAATTTCACCGTTCCGCATCACCACTACGTGATCGGCAATGTCGCCTACGACCGCCAAATCGTGCGTGATGAAAAGCACGCTCATGCCGTGTTTCTTTTGAAGCGCGGCGAGAAGATCAAGAATCTGTTTTTGGATCGTCACGTCCAACGCGGTCGTCGGCTCGTCAGCGATCAATAAACGCGGCTCACAGGCGATCGCCATTGCGATCATCACGCGCTGCTGCTGCCCGCCAGACATTTGATGCGGGAAACTGTCGATTTTTATGTTGGGTTCTGGGATGCCCACCTCAGTGAGCAAAGCAATCGCACGGTCACGCGCTGCCTTGCCAGACAAGCCCTTATGCTCTTTCAGCACCTCTTCGATTTGGTAGCCGACAGTGAACACTGGATTCAGCGAACTCATGGGCTCCTGAAAAATCATCGAGATCTTACTGCCGCGAAGCGCGCGCTTTTCGGTATTCGACAGTGTCAGCAAGTTCTTGCCATCGAACTCGATGACACTCGCTTTATCAACCGTGGCATTTTCCTTGGGCAACAAGCCCAGCACCGCCAGCGACGTTACGGACTTGCCAGACCCAGATTCGCCTACAAGCGCAACGGTCTGGTTCGGCATGACGTCAAACGAAATGCCCTTCAGTGCGTCGAACGAATTTTTCTTGTCGAGGCGAAATTTGACGCGCAGGTTTTTTACAGAAAGGAGGGGTGTTGTCATCATGCGCTCCTTATTTCAACTTCGGATCAAGCGCGTCACGCAGCGCATCGGTAAACAAGCTAAACGCCGTCACGAGTACGGCCATAAACGCCGTAGCGGCAGCAAGTTGCCACCAGTAACCGAGGATCAATTCGTTCTGCGATTCATTGAGCATCGAGCCCCAACTCACGGTATCAACCGGTACACCGAAGCCCAAGAATGACAAGATCACTTCGCTCTTGATGAAAAGCACCACGTGCAACGAAAGTTGCACCAGAACCACGTGCGAAATGTTCGGAAAAATGTGCACGAACATGCGTCGCGTATGCGATGCGCCAATCGCATTCGCCGCCCGAACGTAGTCGCGCGCTTTGTGTTTCATGTA
>DAINAJ010000044.1:4082-8724 GCA_036733505.1 Casimicrobium sp. | reverse complement strand
ATGCGCCAATCGCATTCGCCGCCCGAACGTAGTCGCGCGCTTTGTGTTTCATGTACTCCGCGCGCACCAGCCGGAAAATGCTCGTCCAACCGGTGAACCCCAGAATGAGGACAACGGTCAACACGCCCTTCTTGTTGAGCACCGCTGCGATTGCCAGCACCAACAGAATGTACGGAATCGAGCTGAAAATCGAATAGAACCAGTTCAAAGCATCGTCGGTCTTGCCGCCGAAGTAGCCCGCCAGTGCGCCGAGAAGTGTGCCGAAAATTGTCGCGACGATGGCCGCGGCGAATCCCACCAAAATCGACGTTTCCGAGCCCTGAATCACTTTGCTCAAAACGTCGCGGCCCCATTTATCCGCGCCAAACGGCAGGAAGTCCAGGCGCTTCTCTTCTACAACCTTCGCGGAACCATCGCCCGTGCGACCGAGCTGCTTACGAAGCTCGGTCATTACATCGGCTAGAGGGTCGACAATCTTTAAGCCCGAATCGGCTGTGGCAACTGTCGGCTGACCCAATTGCGTCTTCAACTCGTTGATAACTTCACGCAAGGGGTCACGCTCGTTAACCAAGGGTACGCGCTCTGCTGCGCCATCGACTGCTGGGCCTGCATCAACCGCGCCTGCCTTTAAGTCAGCCGAAGGTTTATGCGAATCTTTGAAAAGCGTTGGCGGCGCATAGTTAACTGCGACCTCCTTGTTCCAGTCTTTCGCAATCAATCCCACGAGCGACGCGAGCGAAAGCAATAGAAAGAAGATAACAACGACCATCGAAACGACAGCCACTTTATCGCCCAACAAGCGTTTCCACGCCAGCGACCATAAGCCGGGCGAGCGCTCAATGTTCATTTGCACTTGGTTTGCGGTAACTGCGTTCATTTCAGCTCCACCCGTGGATCAACGGCTTTGTACAAAAGGTCAGCTGCCAAGTTCGCGAGCATCGTAGCCAGCGCGACGTAAACCGTCACCGCCTTAATCACAGGGAAATCGGAGCGCTCAACGGCCAGAATCACCTCGCGCCCGATACCGGGCACTGAGAAGAAACGTTCGATCAAGAACAAACCCACCAGCAAACCCGGAAGCTGAATCATTAAGTTTGTAATGATCGGGATCGATGCGTTGCGCAGCACATGCACGAACATCACTCGGTTCTCGGAAAGACCTTTGGCCCGCGCCGTGCGCACGTAGTCTTGATTCACTTCGTCAAGCAGGAAGGTCCGATACAAGCGAATATTCGGTGCGAGCGACACGACGAGCGCGATCAAGATCGGCAACGCCGCAAATTTGAACAAATTTTCGAAGAAGCCATTGCCCCAACCTTGCACCGGAAACAAGCCCCATTTGTAGGCCAGCACGTACTGAAATACGATGATGTAAACGAGGATAGACACGGACTGCGCCATCGTGCACGTCACCATCGCGGCACGGTCAGTGAACGAGCCTCGCACGTACGCCACCGCCAACGCGATGGTGATCGCAATAATCGTTTCCAGAATCAACAGTGGAATGCCAATCATCAGCGACGCTGGCAAGCGCGTGGCGAATATCTGCGACACCACTTCGTTGGTGCTCCAGCTTGATCCGAAATCAAACGTCACCACTTGCTTAATGAAGATAAGTAGCTGCATCCAGTAAGGCTCATCAATGCCGAGCTGCTTACGGATATTTGCGATTTGTTCGGGATTCGAAATCTTGCCAGCGAGTAAATAGGCGGGGTCGCCACCCACTACGCTAAACAAGAAAAAGATCAGCAGAATCACGCCCAACATCGTCGGGATAATCTGCCACAGGCGGCGGGCAATATAAGCGAGCATTTCTACTTACCCTTTTCCATGTTTACGTCGAAATACATCCACTCTGACAACAGAATCGGGTGCTTCTTGTAGCCCACTACCCACGGGTGAACCATCTGATTGCGATAGCGGGTGACACCCAGTGCCCACGGCGTGTCGGCTTCGAACTGCTTTTGCATTTCCATATAAAGCTTGTCTCGTTCGGGACCGTCCGGTAGTTGCGCTGATTTTTCGTAAAGCGCATCAAACGTTGCGCTCTTGTAGCACCCGTTATTCGATTCACCGATATTTTTGCTGTACAGCAACTGCATGAAATTGTCGCCGTCCGGGTAGTCCGCAATCCACGCCGCGCCGCGGGTTGTAATCTGGCAACGCTTCTCACGCTTGATTGAGTCGGCGAACTTTTCTTTCTCTGCCTCGTAGCGGATGCCCAACGCGCCTAGATTCTTGGTGTAGAGTTCATCGAACTCGCGCTCAATGGCGGTCGGAGTTGATGTGTACTTGAAGGTAAAAGGCTTGCCGTCCGGAGTGTTCCGAAAGCCGTCCGCGCCTTTCTTGTAGCCAAATTTGTCGAGCAATGCGTTTGCAAGCGGTGGGTTGTAAGTAATGCTGGACGTGAACTCGGCCTTGTGGCCGGCGACACCGGGAGGTACCAAAAACTCAGCTCGAACGGCGTTGCCTTTGCGGATGATTTCAATCTCTTCTTCCCGATTAATTGCCATCGCGACGGCGCGCCGTAGCGCAACTTTATGGAGCTCGTTGCCACCCCAAATAGGGTCGTTCCACTGGAAATAGGTATACGTGTATTCGGTGTCGAGTAGGCGTTGGACTCGTACGCCTTCCGCAGCCAACTCTGGCGACATCTTTCCATTCGGGAGCGCTTGCTTTATGAAAGACGAAGGCATGTTTAGAACGTCTAGCTGCTTGTTCTTAAACGCCAACCAACGCGATTGTTCTTCCTCAATCGGGTAAATCTCGACGCGATCAATCTGCGCGAGCGGTTTACCATGCATCGCCTTGACGATCACTTCGTCGTAAGCATCTTTGCCAGACGGCTTAAAGTCCCACGTGCCGCCGCGCCAATTCGGGTTTTTCTCGAGAATGATGCGTTGGCCGCGGACCCATTCCTTGAGGTAGTACGCGCTCGAACCCACCGGATGACTCAGCACGTCGTTTGGATACTTTTCCACCACTTCTCGTGCGACAACGCTCATCGCGACGTGCGCGAGCACGTACCCGAAGTTGTAATCCGGTTTGGTTAGAACGATCTTGATGGTGTACGGATCGACAAGCTGAAGGCCCTCGACCGGTGCGTCCCAGTCGAGCTTGCCTGCCTTCTTTCCAGCGTCGTACCATGCGTTGAGACCGACGATCTTTCCGTCCGTCAAGAATCGCCACACAGGCTTCAGCGAGTCGTCGTAATGCCGCTTGAACGAATACGCAACATCCTTCGACGTCAGTTCGCGTTTGTTGCTACCAAAAACTTCATGCGGCGCGAAGTACACGCCCTTCTTGAGTTTGATCGTCCACAACTGGCCATTATCCTCTACGAGAGGCATTTCGGTGGCAATTTTTGGCACTAGTTTTGCGGGCTGCGCTAGATAATCGTAGGTCAGAATCGTGTCGAAGATTCCGTCGATAACGATACTCGAATACAAGTCGTGCGCCGTGACTGGGTCAAATCCGGATTCCGCGACAGGAAAATTAAGTCGAACGACTTTCTTCCCATCCGGACTCTTCACGGGCGAGACAGCGGTCACGCCGGCCGATACCCCGTCTTTTTTCGATGCGTCCCCGCATCCGCTTAATCCGACCAAGCCGCTCAAGCCGACTGCCCCGATAAGACACGTCGCGAGCCCCCGCCTCAGTTCTCTTGTGAGAGGCCAGTTTGCCATAGTTATTCCCGGTCTTATGGACCGCATTTGACTAGAAGCGCCGATTGTACGGGCGAGCGCAAAACCAACGTGTCCGAGAGGTCATTCAAACGCGGCGCTAGCCTCGCGACGTGCGCGCAAGCCGCGTGAGCTGTGGTGCCAGTGCGATGACGGCCATACCTATCAGCGACACTGCATCGGGCACCGCACCAAACACCACCCAGCCAATCAACACGGACAGCGCAAGCTGCATGTACATCCACGGCGCGATCACTGTGGCCGGGGCGAGCTTATAAGCGCGGATTAACAACAAATGCCCCAGCGCGCCGAGCAATCCTGTGGACGCAAAGACCAACCATGTCGTAACCGATTTGTCTTCCATCCAGCCTGGCACCCACCATAGCGGGGCGGCGAGCGTCATCACCAGCGCCCCGACCATACCGGCGTATAGCACCTGTGTGCTGCTGCGCTCTGGATGCGAGGCGGATGCGGACGCCGCCCGCGTGAGGGTCTGGTAAGCAGCATTGCTAAGCGCAGCACCAAGCACCAGCAGAATCCCCAAGATGGGCACATGTGCCCCCGGACGCGCAACGACCAACACGCCTACGAACCCCAATGCAATCGCCGCGATAGACCAGCGCGAAGGGCGTTCGCGCAGAAACCAGATCGAAAAGATTGACGTCAAGATCGGCGTGAGGAAGAAAATCGCTGTCGCTTCGGCGAGCTGCAAATACGCCAGCGCAGAGAAGTAAAAGAGCGTCACCAGGACCATACAGACACCGCGCGCCCATTGAATACTCGGGCGGTGCGCACGAAAGAGGCGCACGCCATCGCGCGGCAGAAAAACGAGCAGAACGACCAAAAAATGTCCGGCGTAGCGTGACCAGGTCGACGCGCCGACCGGCACCCCGCGTGCGCCTAAGTATTTCCCGCACGCATCCAGACAGAGCAGCAGCGAAAGCCCGAGCAGCATGAGA
>DAINAJ010000044.1:0-3982 GCA_036733505.1 Casimicrobium sp. | reverse complement strand
GTATTTCCCGCACGCATCCAGACAGAGCAGCAGCGAAAGCCCGAGCAGCATGAGAACGATCGCGCGAGGGTAGTGTTTGCGGTGCGGCATAGGCTGCATTGTGCCCTGATGGCGGGTATGCGTCCTCGTCGCGTATCGCTACCGGGGGTTAGACCCAAACCCATGCGAAAATCAAGCCATGATTACACCTGTTATCCTCTGCGGCGGCAGCGGCACCCGGCTCTGGCCGCTTTCTCGCGCGCACATGCCCAAACAGCTCTTGGCCGTGCATGAGCAAGCCACCATGCTGCAAGCCACCGCGCGGCGTTTGTCTGATTTTGACGCGTCGGTAAGCACACCCCCGATCGTGGTTTGCAACGACTCGCATCGGTTCGTGACGCGGCGGCAATTGCAAGAAATTGGTGAAGGTCGTGCCGAGCTGATCGCCGAACCGACGGGCCGCAATACTGCGCCCGCGCTCACGCTCGCGGCGTTGCGCAGTCGGCAAACACATCCAGAAGCAGACCCAGTCCTACTGGTGATGCCTGCCGATCACGTCATTGCGGACCTTGTGGAGTTTCAACGAATCGTTGCCATCGCACTGCGCGCCACTCAAAAGGGCAATGCAGCTGGCGATGCCATCGTCACCTTTGGCATCGTGCCAACCGAGCCGGCTACGGGATACGGCTACCTGAAAGTCGGCCGCACCAGCGCGTTCGACCCGGCCGCCTTTGTGCTCGAAACCTTCGTCGAGAAACCCGACCTAGACCGCGCGAGGGAATACGTCGCAGGCGGCGACTATCTTTGGAACAGCGGTCTGTTCGTGCTGCGCGCGAGCGTGTGGCTGCGCGCGATGGCAACACTCGAACCCGCGATGCTCGCAGCCTGCGAGGCGGCAATGGCCAACGCCAATGTGGTGGGCGAAGACGTATTGCCCGATCCCGCGCTCTTCGCCGCTTGCCCCGCCAATTCGATTGACTACGCCGTGATGGAAAGGCTCGCTGCGCATCCCGCGCTCCGCATTCAAGGCGCGGTAATTCCGCTCAACGCCGGCTGGAGCGACATTGGCGCGTGGGACAGCGCTTGGGCAATCGCAGAAAAAGATGATCGCGGCAACGCTGCCATTGGCGAAGCGATTTTTGAGTCGTCGAACAACACGTATGTGCGCACCAGCGGCTCCAACGCGCCCGTGGTGGCCTGCGTCGGGATCGACGACGCCGTGATCGTGCAAACGCCCGATGCAATTCTCGTGGTGAGCAAAGATCACGCGCAAGACGTCAAGAAAATCGCCGCGCTACTTTCGGCACGCAGCGACAAGCGTGCGGACGCACACCGCAAAGTTGAGCGCCCGTGGGGTTGGTACGACTCACTAGGCTCCGGCGCCGAGGGCGCGGGCTTTCAGGTCAAGCACATCAGCGTCTACCCCGGACAGGCACTGAGCCTGCAACTGCATCACCATCGGGCTGAGCACTGGATTGTGTACAAAGGCAACGCGACCATCACCATCGGCGAGCGCGTACAGACATACAAAGCGGGCGAGCACGCTTACATCCCGTTGGGCACAGTGCACCGCCTAGCCAACGAGACGGACGAGCCGGTGGAACTTATCGAAATCCAACTCGGCGACTATCTCGGCGAAGATGACATCGTACGCTTGGATGATCGCTATCGTCGCAGCTAAATTGGCGTACCGAGCCAATCGCTTAACCTGACTAACTTACAAGTTGTAAACCGCATACCCATGAGCCCAAACCCACACGTCTTTGACGTCACCGTTGAAAATTTTGAAACCGATGTCATCGCCGCATCGGACGCCACCCCGATCATCATTGACTTTTGGGCACCCTGGTGCGGACCGTGCAAAACACTGACGCCGATTCTCGAAAAGCTTGCGCTTGAGTATGGCGGTCGCTTCCGCTTGGCGAAGGTCAACTCCGACGAGCAACAAGAAATTTCGAGCATGTTCGGCATTCGCTCGATTCCAACCGTAATTGCGCTCAAAGGGCAAAAACCAGTCAGCGCCTTTCAAGGCGCACAGCCCGAGAGCGCGGTTCGCCAGTTCCTGGACAAAATCTTGCCATCGGCCACTGACGAAAAGCTCGGCAAAGCACAAGAAAAACTCGATGCGGGCGACATCAACGGTGCGGTGGACGAACTCACGGTGGCACTGGCGCTAAATCCAGGCCTTGACGCCGCACGCATCATGCTCGCCGACATCGCCATGCGCGACAACCGAATTGATGAAGCGAAGAAGCATCTCGAAGGTTGCAAGCCCATCACCACGATGGAAGAGGACTTTCAACGCGTCGCCACCAAAATCGTAGCGGCGGAAGAAGCGGGAAACTCGCCCGAAGCCGCAGCGCTCAACGCCCGCATTGCTGCCAACCCGAACGACCATGACGCGCGATTGCACTTAGCCGCCGTGCATGCCGCGCAGTCGCAGTTTGAACCCGCTTTTCAAACGCTTCTTGAATCCGTGCAACTTGATCGCGCGTGGAACGAACAAGCCGCAAAAAAACGCATGGTGGAATATTTCACGCTCGCCAAAGAGCAACCGGAACTCGTGCGGCGCTATCGTCAGGCGCTGGCCGCGACGTTGAACTAGTCCATCGCCGCAACGAAAGTCAGCGCAGTGCAGGGAGCGTCCGACATCCGCGCTGAAACGTGGCCCCGCGTCTCGGCGCTGTATGACGCCTACGACGATATTGCCGCCAACGACGTCGCTGCGCGAGAAGCGTTTTTGCGCGAGCTTCGTAATCGCGAACCCGACGTTGCAACCGAGCTTGAGGCCCTCCTCGCGGCTATAGCGCGCTCGCAGGGTGTCTCGCCGAAAGTCGGACTGACAGCAAACCCCACCGCCACTGCGTTTGATGACCTCTTGAGCGCCGCGCTCGATGAGACGGAAACCACCCTCAAGTCGGGGCAGCGATTCGGCCCGTGGACCACCACTCGCCGCGTTGGCACGGGTGGTATGGGCGAGGTTTGGCACGCCGAACGAAACGACGGCCTCTATGCCGCGAGCGTGGCCATCAAGGTCTTGCGCAGTGACGTATCCGCGCTCACGCTAGCGTCGCGCTTCGCGCGCGAGCGCGCGGTGCTCGCGCGGCTCGATCACCCCAACATCACACGTTTACTCGATGCCGGCGTGGCCAACGGCCAAGCGTTTCTGGTGCTCGAATTTGTCGATGGCACCCCGCTGGTCGATTACGTCGACGCAAGCGCCCACACGGTGGCGTCACGCGTTCGCCTGATTCGTGACATTGCGAGGGCTGTGGAGCATGCACACAGTCAACTGGTACTGCATCGTGATTTGAAACCGTCAAACGTTTTGGTAACTCCGTCCGGCGCAGTCAAACTGTTGGACTTCGGCATTGCGGCTGCGCTCGACGAAGTCACCACCGCGCCGCTGTCGAACTCAGCAACGCAGCTCGGCGGCCGTGGCCTAACGCTCGAGTACGCCGCGCCCGAGCAAGTGCTCGGTGAGCCCACCGTCGCAGCGAGCGACGTGTATTCGTTAGGCGTCATGTTGTTCCAGTTGCTCACGGGCGAACGGCCATTTGCGCCCGCGGGTGGTAATTCGGCAGGCGCGCAACGCGCAGCGCTGGAGTATGCGGTGGTTCACACGGAAGCCCCGCGCGCGTCAGTCGTCACGACAGCGTCCATCGCCACGCTCGAGAATAAGCGCCAAGTCAAACTACGCTCGAATCAGAACGGCGGGTTCACGCCCCCCACCGATCACCGCAACATCAGCGGCGACCTTGATGCGATCATTGCCAAGGCGCTGCGCAAATCACCCAGCGAGCGCTATCTCACCGCCACGGCATTTGCGGCTGACCTTGATGCGTGGCTCGCCCAAATGCCAATCTCCGTCCGCGCAGAAGATCGAAGCTATCGCGCGCGACTATGGTTTCGGCGCAACTGGAAGCTTGCCGCCGTCGCCACCTTTGCGCTGGTTGCCGTGCTTGCGGGCTTGGGCGTGAGCTTGTGGCAACGAAATATTGCC
>DAINAJ010000043.1:13254-19441 GCA_036733505.1 Casimicrobium sp. | reverse complement strand
CTTGCGGCACTGGTGCCCTACATCGACTGGACGCCGTTTTTTATCGTTTGGGATTTGGCCGGAAACTACCCCCGCATCTTGAACGATGAAATCGTTGGTGGCGAGGCAGAAAAAGTGTTCCGCGACGGACAGGCGATGCTGAAGCGCATCGTGCAAGAAAAGTGGCTCACCGCGAATGCGAGCTACGGCCTCCTACCCGCCGCGAGTGAAGGCGACGACATCGCGATTTTTGCGGACGGCGCGCGCACGGACGTAGCGATGCGGTTCCACACACTGCGGCAACAAGCCGCGAAAGATTCGGGGCGCCCGAACTTCGCGTTGGCCGATTTCGTCGCACCAGTCGACAGCGGTCATGCGGATTACCTTGGACTCTTCGCGGTCACCACGGGGCTTGGTGGAGACGATCGCATTGCTGCTTTCGAGAAGGCGGGCGACGACTACAACTCAATCATGTTCAAGGCGCTCGCAGACCGTTTGGCCGAAGCGTTCGCTGAGCATTTGCATGAGCGCGTGCGCAAGGAATTCTGGGGCTACGCGCCGGAAGAAAGCCTCGATAGCGAAGCGCTCATCAAAGAGAAGTATCGCGGCATTCGTCCTGCACCGGGTTATCCTGCGTGCCCAGATCATCGCGAAAAACTCGATCTGTTCCGTGTGTTGAAAGCCGACACGATTGGCATGGCGCTCACCGAGTCGTTCGCGATGACACCTGCCGCTAGCGTGAGCGGTTTCATGTTCTCGCATCCAGCGTCGCAGTACTTCACCGTTGGTAAGATCGGCGACGATCAGTTTGCCGATATGGCCAAGCGACGAGGGGAGGACATAGAGGCGCAACGGCGGGCACTTAATACGCTGACGTAGTCGACGCAATGTCGTAGCCCGGAGATGTGCAGCGCGTCCGGGGGATCGTGTATCCGCGAACGGCGCTTCATTGACTCGATACGCCCAACAATGGCCTTGACGCGCAGCGCGTCTCAAGGCTACGTACCGTATGCGCCGTCGGCATGATCCGTTGCCGTTTTGTATGCCCGTTGAAGACGGCGTTGAGATATTCTCAGACGAGTTGCATGCATCGGCCGTGGATTACCTTCCATCGCGTTGATCGCAACATTACCCAGCCAACAAGACAAGGGGACACCATGAACACAGCCATCACAAGCAAATTCGAAACTATCGGCGCGGCGCCGGTCGTGACCATTGCGGCTGCCGGTGTCGCCTCTGGCTATCCGTCGGTGCTCCCGAATCGAACTCTTTCCCATTCGGGACACATGGCTCAGGGCTCGGGTTACGGCTATTGGGGCGGCGCGAATCGTCCGACCTGATTGATGCTGTCGTCGTCTAGGCGACTGCTTCTGTAGCCGTTTTAGGCGACCGTTTCAACTCTGTAGCCCGCCGCGCCTGATCTTCGGTCAGGTGCTCGCCGTTTAGTTTCCTGCACCAGCCTCGCCGGTCGTCCGGCGACCGTGTGCGTTTCTGATTTCGCAATGCGCGTACGTTCGGTACCGCGCACTGCACCAAAATATTCTGAGGTTTGCAATGCAAGCTATTCTTGACCTGATGTCTTCATTCCTCGAACGAATACGCGCAGTGTTGCGCTTGCCCTCGCTACCTGCGGGCGATCTGCTGCACGACGCAAACTATCGTCGCATCTTCGCTTCGGTCGTGATCACGCACTTCGGTGCGCAGATCACCATGCTCGCGCTGCCGCTCACGGCGGTGACGGTGCTGAACGCAAGTCCGTCTCAAATGGGCATCTTGATGGCGGCTGAAATTGTGCCGTTCGTGCTTCTCTCATTGCCTGCGGGCGTGTGGCTTGACCGTATGCGCAAGCTTCCGGTCTATGTCGTCGGCGAATCGGTGTTCGCGCTCACGTTGATCACGGTGCCGATCGCGGCGTGGACCGGCGTGCTCACGATGACGTGGCTTTACGCCGTCGGCATCGTGCTTGGTTGTGTGCATGTGTTCGGTGGAACCGCCGCACAAATCGTGCTCACGCAGATCGTGTCGCGCGACCGATTAGTGGAAGCACACAGCAAAAACGCGTTAGCGGTTTCCGGTTCGGAAATTGCGGGGCCAGGTCTTGCGGGAGCGCTGATCAAAGTGCTCGGCGCACCCATTGCGATAGCCTTCGACGCGCTGCTAATTGCGGGGTCGGTGTTATTGCTACGTGGCATTCGCGTCGAAGAAACAGTGAGTGCGCGCGACGGCGACAACTTCTGGACTCAGCTTCGCGAGGGTGTGCGTTTCGTTGCGCGCACGCGCTTGCTGTGGACGATGGCGCTGTGCGTTGGCATGTGGCAAATGTTGCATCACATGGCAAGTGTGGTGCAAATTCTTGTCGCTTCGCGCGAGCTAGGTATGAGCGCGCAGTCGATCGGCTTTTGCTACGTCGGCATGGGCGTCGGCACGATTCTCGCGAGTGTGTACGGTCGCCGCGTGAGTGAGTCATTCGGGCCGGGACCTACGATGGTGGCGGGCCTGGCGGTGAGTGCGGTCGGTTGGCTCACGCTTGCGATTGCGCCGTCGAACATGTTTGGCATTGTGCTCTTTGGGTTCATGCTCACCTGCTTTTCGGGCGGCGCAACGCTGATCTTTGTAAACTTTTTGTCGCTGCGACAAGCCGTGACGCCGGAGCCGCTGCTCGGTCGCATGACGAGCACGATGCGCTGGTTGATTTTGCTCGGCGCGGGCCCCGGAGCGCTCCTCGGCGGCTACGTCGGTGAGCACATTGGACTACGCGCATCGCTTGCAATGGCGGGGATCGGCGGCGTGGCGCTGACGATTTTCGCGTGGCGCAGCAAAGTGGTGATGGGTACGCGCGAACTGCCTGCTACGGCCAAGCACATTTAGGAAATTATGTTTCAACTTTTCGAAAAACTGGTAGATCCGTACCCCGATGCAACTCCCCTGGTGCCACCAAAGTCGCTGCGCGAGTTCTTGTGGGCGTGCACCGATGGCTTGCGCCCGTACATGTTGGCGGTAACGATTTCCGCTGGTCTGATCGGCTTGATTGAGGCACTGCTTTTCTCGATGGTCGGGCGGGTGGTGGATTGGCTCGCCAAGAGCACGCCATCGCGCCTTTGGGCCGATCACAGCAGTGGCTTGTTAGCGTTGGTCGCTATTTTGGTGGCTAGCGTGCTGCTGGTGTCAACGCTCGCGTTCTTCAAGCATCAGGTGATCATGGGCAATTTTCCGATGCGACTGCGCTGGAATTTTCACCGCCTTATGCTCGCGCAAAGCATGAGCTTCTACCAAAACGAATTTGCCGGTCGTGTGGCGGCGAAGGTCATGCAGACGGCGCTCGCCGTGCGCGATGTGTGGATGATTCTCACCGATGTAATGGTTTTCGTTGTCATCTACTTCGTGACGATGATTGTGGGTGCGGGTGGCTTTGATTGGCGGGTGATGCTGCCGTTCTTAGCGTGGGTCGTGCTCTACATCGGTGCTTGCATTTACTTTGTACCGCGGGTTGGGCGCATCGGCCAGAAGCAGGCCGATGCGCGTTCGCTCATGACCGGTCGCATCACCGACGCGTACACCAATATCGCGACGGTAAAACTGTTCTCGCACACGCATCGTGAAGCGGCCTACGCGAAAACTGCGATGCAAGAGTTCATGGAGACCGTGATCACGCAATGGAGGTTGGTCACACTTTTCGACATCGTGCATCACACTTTGTCCGTCGGACTGGTCGGGGCAACTGCGGGCATGACGCTTTGGCTGTGGACCCAAGGCGAAGTGGGCGTTGGCGCGGTGGCAGCGGCCACGGCCATGGCGCTGCGCCTCAACGGCATGTCCAACTGGATCATGTGGGAGTTGTCCGGTTTGTTTGAACATATCGGGACCGTGCGCGACGGTATGGACACGTTATCGGGCGTGCAGACGGTGGTGGACGCGCCAAACGCAACCAAGCTGACCGTCCCTAACGGCGAAATTCGGTTCGAGAATGTGACCTTCACTTACGGCTACGAGCTGGCGCGCGCAACAGATGAGGCGCGCGCCAACAAGCCCGTGATTGACGGCCTGACGCTCAACATTCGCGCTGGAGAAAAGATTGGGCTTGTTGGCCGCTCTGGTGCGGGCAAGTCGACGATCGTTAATCTGCTGCTGCGGTTTTACGACATTGAAAGTGGTCGCATTTTGATCGATGGCACCGACATCGCGACCGTCACCCAAGACAGTTTGCGTTCGCAAATTGGCATGGTCACGCAAGACACGTCGCTACTGCACCGCTCGGTTCGCGACAACATCGCGTACGGGCGCCCCGACGCCACCGATGAAGAGCTGCAAAGCGCTGCGACGCGTGCAGAAGCGCAAGATTTCATTGCAAAGCTCACCGATCCGAAAGGACGCACTGGCTTTGACGCGCATGTAGGTGAGCGTGGTGTGAAGCTTTCTGGTGGCCAACGTCAGCGCATCGCGATTGCGCGCGTGATGCTTAAAAACGCGCCGATCTTGTTGCTCGATGAAGCCACGAGCGCGCTCGACTCCGAAGTGGAATCGGCGATTCAATCAAGCTTGTACCGCTTGATGGAAGGAAAAACGGTCGTTGCCATCGCGCATCGCTTGTCCACCATCGCCGCGATGGATCGGCTCATCGTGCTCGACGAAAGTCGCGTTGTCGAGGAAGGTACGCATCAGGAACTACTCGCGAAAGACGGTCTCTACGCGCGTCTGTGGTCGCACCAGAGTGGCGGGTTCTTGGGAGAGGCGTAACGCATTCCTGCGCGCGATGGAGTCGTTTGGTGTGGGAGCGGCGGAAACCGCGATATCGGTTGATCGCGGCTTCCGTCGTTCCCACTAAGTCACCATGCGTCGCGCAAAACTAGATGCCTTCGAGCACAACCACCGTGCGCTTCGCTGATTGCTTGCTGATCTTCAATATGTCTTGATACTCGGGCGAGGCATAGAAGCGATTGGCCGTCTCTGAATCCGGAAACTTTACCAGCACCATGCGTGTGGGCGACCATAGGTCGCCTTCCTTCACGGTGAACGCGCCTCCACGCGCGAGATATTCGCCGCCGTACTCCTCCAAGAGCGGCTTCGCGCGAAGCTTGTATTGCTCGTAAATTTCAGGCGATTCGAGTAGCGTGTCGACGACGAGATAGGCAGCCATGATGTTTCTCCGAAAAGTGAATTCAGTTTAGCGTTTACGCAGCCCAAGCCAGATCACGCAGCTCACAACGATCAGCGCACCCACAATTTGGATCGGCGCGATCACCTGCCCAAGGATCAACCACGCGAGAATAAGCGCAAACACCGGTTCCACGTTCATGATCGCAGAATTGCCGACCACGCCGAGTTTGGGCAGTATCGTGAACATGATGGTGAATGCGGTGCCATACAAAAACGTCAACATCGCGAGACCCCACCAGCCCGCAGTCGCCTGCGGCCAATGAAATCCGCCTTGCAGAGCAACTCCCGCAAGTGCCACCATTCCGGCCATGGTGAGCGTTGTTGCCGTGCGCACACGACCATCCACGTCGCCTGCTTCGTATTGCGTGAGCACCATCGCCAGCGCGAACACCGCAGCTGCAGTGAGCGCAAACGCAACGCCTACGCCGATGCGGCCCCATTGACCCGCAGCACCCAATCCCGACGCGGCACCTAACACGTCAAGCGCCAGCGCCAGTCCAAACAAAATCACCGGCATTGCAATCAATACGCCGCGCTCAGGTCGTTGTCGATAAATCACCCACGCCCACAGCGCGGCCCAGATTGGGTAGGTGTTGAACGCCAACAGCGCAAGCGCCACCGGCAAGCGCGATACAGATGAGTAAATGCACAAGCTCTGCGCACCAATTAACAAACCGATGAGCGGCAGGATGCGCTTGTGCCGCGCGGTAAACGCCGGACGAACACCTTGTAGCGCGATGATCGATATCACAATGATTGCGGTGACCAAGCTCCGTGCCGCGACAGCGGTCGTCACATCCACACCGTTGTTGAACGCGAGGCGTGCGGCCACATGATTGCCGCCCATCATGAGTGCGATCAGCAGCAGCGTCGCGAAGGCCGTGCCACTCAGGTGCTTAGTTGTGGTCATGTGGCGCTACCAGTAGGCTTCTGTGGTGATCTGTCCCGGCGTTTTGCGACGGTGCTTTTTCATGCCGCGTAGTTCTAGCGCGGCGATGGTGTCGGTCACCATTTCCGGGTTACCGCAGAGCATGCAATGCGCCGTGGCGGCGTC
>DAINAJ010000043.1:0-13154 GCA_036733505.1 Casimicrobium sp. | reverse complement strand
CAGCGCCGCCTCGAATTGCAACGAAAAGAGCGTTGGCGTGTGATCCGTGCGGCCAACGACGGTGGCTTCGATAAACTTCTGCAACATAAGTGCACTTCTATAAATCCGTTGTTTGGGCGAATTGCTTCGTTGTGGTGTGCTCGCAATCCTCATGTACCAGGGCGTACATTGCGGTTGCTGCGCGCTCCACGCCTCGCACTTCATCCCGAAAAACGAATTTCTAGAAGTGCCACAAGCTTCGTCGTTAGTTGAGAAGGATTCTACGTGCCGGTCACCACGCTTTTTTTTGATCTTGACGGAACCGTCTCGAATAACTTCGATGGCATCGCCCGCTGCCTGAACTACGCGCTCGAACGCATGGACTATCCGTTGCTCTCAGACGCCGAGGTTTTGCCCTTCGTCGGGCCACCGTTTCGGGACTCGCTGCCGGCGGCGTTTCCCGGCATTGACGTTGAGCACGCGCTGCGGCTATATCGTGAGCGCTACGAACACACCGGTTGGCAAGAAAACGCGCTCTACCACGGCGTTCAAGACGCCATCCACGCGCTGCATTTACAGGGTTTCACCATTGCGCTGTGCACCAGCAAGCCGCGAATTTTTGCCGAACGCATCATCGACCACTTTGAACTAGGGCGCTATTTCGACGGCGTGCACGGGCCGGAAATTGACGGTCGTTTTGATCGAAAAACGGATTTGCTCGAACACCTGATGGGTCACTATGCCGTCGCCCCGCACAACGCCGTGATGATTGGCGACAGAGATAAAGATGTCGAAGCCGCATTGCATGTGGGCGCGCATTCGCTTGGCGTGCTCTGGGGCTTTGGTTCGCATGACGAGTTGCACGGTGCAGGCGCGAAGCGCATCATCACGTCACCTGCTGAACTCATTCACACAATACATTCGTTCGCCTAGGACACCGCGAGGAGTAAGACGATGGAACTCATTCACACCGTTGCCGAACTTCGCAAATACCTGCGCGGCATGCCCAACAACGTGTTCGTACCGACCATGGGCAATCTGCATGAAGGGCATCTTCGCCTCGTTGAAGAGGCGCGTCCGCGTGGCGCTTGCACGGTGGTGAGCATTTTCGTCAATCGGTTGCAATTCGGTCCGCGTGAAGACTTTGATCGCTATCCACGCACGCTGATGGACGACTGCGCGAAGCTCGAAAGTATTGATTGCGACGTCGTGTTCGCGCCCGACGAGAAGGAGCTCTACCCCGAGCCACAAACCTACACCGTGCAGCCCTCGAGCATTGAAAACATTCTCGAAGGCGCGGTGCGACCGGGGCATTTTCGCGGCGTCGCAACGGTGGTGTTGAAGCTTTTCAACATGGTGCAGCCGCACGCGGCCGTGTTCGGAAAAAAGGACTATCAGCAATGCCGCGTGCTCGAAACGATGGCGCGGCAACTGGCGCTACCCGTTGAAATTATTTTGGCCGACACCGTGCGCGCAGCCGACGGCTTGGCGCTCTCGTCGCGCAATCAATATTTATCACCGGCGGAGCGCGCGGAAGCTGGGCGACTTTATCGCGTGCTGCAAGAAGTGCGCGACGCGATTCACACCGGCACCCATGCGTATCCGATTCTCGAAGCCGAAGCGATGACCGAACTTGAGCGCCACGGCTGGCGTCCGGATTACGTCACCGTACGTCGACGCAGTGATTTGCTGCCTCCGGGCGACGATGACCGAGAGCTCGTGGTCCTCGGCGCGGCCAAGCTCGGCGCACCGCGATTGCTAGATAACCTTGAGGTACAGCTTTAGGGCGCTAGCGACAGTTGTACGGCGGTTGCAGCGAAAATATCTACAATGTTGATAATCAACATTATTAGGCTGAAAGCACCGCCCGTCGGTCGTTAGAGCTGAAAAGCTGTATCTGCGACGCTTGCCGCGCGAAATCAATACCAGCGCGGCCACTCGCTGGTGCGCACCGCCAGATCGAGCGCCACGCCGGCAAACAGCGCGAGGCCTAACAAATTATTTGCGCGAAAGGCTTTGAAGCACGCGTCGCGCTCGCGATTGCGAATGAGCCAGACGTGATAAACGGCCAAGCCCGCGGCCACGGCGACACCGGCGTAATAGAAAGCGCCGGACGCGTTCAACGTACCGACCCACGTCATGATCCCCAGAAATGTGGCGTAACAAACGGCAACTGCGGTCACATCGAAACGCCCGAAAAATATGGCGGAGGTTTTGATCCCGATGCGCACATCGTCGTCGCGGTCCACCATCGCGTATTCAGTGTCGAACGCGAGCACCCAGAAGAAATTCGCGGCCACCAAAATTGCCGCGAGTTCCCAATCTTCGTTGCGCACGGCGGCGAACGCCATCGGAATGCCCATGCTGAACGCGAGCCCCAAAATGGCCTGTGGAATCGAAAACCAGCGCTTGGTGAACGGATAAATCGCGGCGATCGCCAACGCTGGCAACGACCACAACTGCGCGTTGCGATGCAGCGGAATCAGCAAGCATGCCGCCAATAGCGCACACACCGCGCCGACCCATAGCGCCTCGCGTCCGCTAATCTCGCCCGACGCCACGGGGCGCATCGCGGTGCGCTTGACCGCACCATCAAATTTGCGATCCGCCCAATCGTTGATCGCGCAGCCCGCCGAGCGCATGAGTATCGTGCCGACAACGAAAATGATGACGATACGAATGTCCGGCGAACCCAATGACGCGAACCACAAGCCCCATAGCGTCGGCCACATCAAGAGCATGAAGCCCACTGGCTTATCGAGGCGAATCAAGCGCTCGTAGGCGTTGAGTTTGGTGGTCAGGTCTTTAAGCGTCATAGTGGCAAAGTCAGAGCAGTGGCCGCTGCAGCGCTGCGGCGGGTTTAAGTTTTGCGAGCAAGGTCGCCGGCGTGGGGTAGGCGAGACGCAAGCGCAGCTCGCGTTTCATGCGCTGGTTTTCGATGCGGCGTGATTCGCTCATGAACGAATAGAGCATCGGCGACACTTCTCGAATTAGAAGCGCTCGCGGCATGCGCGGCGGACGTGGCAGCCCAACGGCGTCAGCCACCCGATCAAAATAGTCGCCCATTTTCTGCTCGCCGTCATCGACGACGTTTAGCACCCGATTCGCGCCGCCCCGAAACACCGCGAGCCACACCGCGCGCGCCAAATCGTCTCCGTGAATGTGATTGGTAAATACGTCGTCGTCAGCTGTCAACGCCGGCGTCCCCGCGCGCAAACGCTCGACGGGCAAGCGCTCAGCTGCGTAAATCCCAGGCGCACGCAGAATCGTAGAGCGTGCGCCGCGCGTGGCGCGTACGCGCGCTTCGGCTGCGACGCGCCGCTTCGCGCGCGCGTTGGTTGGGGTGGCGCGCCGAGTTTCATTGATGCGCTCGCCCACGCAATCGCCGTACACGCCAGTCGTGCTTACGTAAACATTTCGCAGCGGTTTTTGTCGGCGGAGCGACGCTTTCTTGCTGCGTGCAGCAACGCCGTTGACCTGCTCGCCGCGTCCGTATTTCGAACGAGCGGACGCCACCGCGAGCCAGCGTTTCATGCGCGGATCGTCTTTGCCGTCACCCGGTGGCGGCGCAAGATGGAGCACCGCGCTAGCGCTACGTGCCATTGCGCCTGCTCGCTTTAAGCTCGGTAAAAAATCGAGATCGCCGTCGATCGGTAAAATTCCATGTTGACGCAGCGCAATGGCCGTGTCGTTGCTGCGGGCAATGCCCAACCAGCGCACTCGATCGTTGAGATCGATGCGCGTGGTTAGACGCCGAGCCACATCGCCCGCACCCACGATCAATAGTCTCAACTTTCGCTGTTTCACACTTTTCTCACACGCACGATGCGCAGAACGGCTCTCAATCGTGCGCCAAATTTCGATTGCAGTTTATGTCTCAGATCACACTCGAACCCGGCGCTCACGCTTTTAGCTGCGACGCCGACGAGACTATTTTGACAGCAGCGCTGCGCGCGGGGCTGCTCATTCCGTATGGCTGCAAAAATGGCGCGTGCGGATCGTGCAAAGGTCGCGTGCTTTCGGGCGTTGTTGAGCACGGCCCGCATCAAGCCACGACGTTGACGGAGCAGGAGCGCGCCGAGGGCAAAGCGCTGTTCTGCGTGGCCAAACCGGTGGGCGACGTCGGCATCGAGGCGCGCGACGTTCGCAAGGCGGGGGACGCTGTGATCAAAACGCTGCCGTGCCGCATCGAATCGATGGAGCGCGTCGCCGACGACGTCATCATCCTTCGCGTGAAGCTTCCGGCCAATCAGGCAATGCAGTACAAGCCGGGTCAGTACCTCGAATTTCTGCTTAAGGACGGCAAGCGCCGCAGCTTCTCGATGGCCACGATGCCGACGCCCGCCGGTGAGGACGCGATTCTGGAGTTGCACGTTCGTCACCTGCCCGGCGGCCTGTTCACGGATCGCGTGTTCGGCGTGGCGGAGCCCGCGCTCAAGGTGCGCGATATTCTGCGTTTTGAAGGCGCGCACGGTTCGTTTTACCTGCGCGATGAAAGCGATAAACCGATCATCTTGCTCGCCAGCGGCACCGGTTTTGCGCCGATTAAGGCGATTGTGGAGCACATGATCGCCAGCGGCAACACACGAAAAATTTCGCTGTATTGGGGTGGTCGTCGCCCGAAAGATTTGTATCTCGACGCACTGGTTCAAACTTGGACAGAAACGCTCGCCGGGCAACTCACTTACGTGCCGGTCATCAGCGACGCAATGCTAGAAGACGCGTGGACCGGCCGCACGGGCTTCGTGCATCGCGCGGTCATGCAAGATTTCCCTGATCTGTCGGCGCATCAGGTCTACGCCTGCGGCGCGCCTGTCGTCGTCGATTCAGCGCGGGCTGAATTCACCGCGAAATGCGGATTGCCAGAAGACGAATTTTTTGCGGATAGCTTTGTGGTGGCTGCAACCGCAACGGTATAGCTTTTATGCGCTAACGACCGCCTGGCGGTCGTTGACGGCATTATTGCGCTTAAATCGATTACATCAAAAAAACGCCTAGAACGACCATATGACAGTCGTTGGCGCCTAAAAGCTGTATCGCCGTGAGTCCTGCGGGGCAGGTCTTCGGCCAATTCAGTAGCGGCACCTTCCTCGACTACCCAAGCCAATCGCCGGCAAGCCCGCTCCCACAAAAGGTTCGCCAACCACGCGACCCTCAATCGACGGGTCGCCTACTTCGCGGTCAACCGCGTCACCGCCTCGGCGGCCAACTTGTACCAAGCTTTGTGCATATCGACCGTGTGGCGCGGCGCGAGCTTGCCTTGCTTGACGACGGTTTCGTAAAGCTCACGCGCCTCACGCGTGCGACCTTGAGACTCCAAGAATTGCGCGTATCGGCAACTCGCGACAGGCCCAACCGCCGAACGCATCGCACGCCCAAACGCGTCGTCAGTGCCCGCGTCGCCAAGCTGCGAAAGCACAAACGCGTAACCCAAATCATCGTCGGGTTTGCGCTCTTCGCCGATGAGCGCAAACAACCGATCAAAGCCCGCGCGCGCCGGAGCCCAGCGCTCAGCCATCATGTTCGCGTTAGCGAGGCAGCGCACGAAATGTGTGTCCTTCGCGTACGAACCGCTCGCGCATTGTTCGTAATGCTCAATTGCCTCCGGGTAGCGGCCGGCCTCGCTAAGCGCGAGCGCGAGCGCGGCGCGATTGGCGGCAGTGGGCGAGCGCTCGAATTCTTGCTCGGCGTGGCGAATGTCACCCTGCGGATTTACCGCGCTCGTCACCGCGCGCAGCACTTTGCGTCCGCCGCGTGTCATGCGCATATCGGGCAAATATTCCATGAATAAATACGCCGCGCTGCCGATCAACGGAAACGCAAGCAAGATCATGATCCAGTACGTCGAGCGTCCCGTTTTCAACGCATGCGCTGCGAAAAAAACAGCGATGATGAGGTGCAGTGATCCGGCGATGTAGGGCATGAAATTTCCTCGTGAGCTGCGCTCTGTCGAGGCGCATCGAATAGCCAAATTGTCCACCAATTCGCGCTCAAATAGTTTCAAACGCGCCGCACATCGGCACGATTCAGACGATTGGCAGTTGCCTACATTTGGTTGCAAATTGCCTTCTGCGCGCATCGCGTTGTTGACGCATCGCTTCCACGTTTTCTTGCAGCAAAAACACCGCATTCGTCGCTATCGTGTTTTCGCGATTTACGCGTTTTGTGCTCACGCCTGCATACGATGAGGCCGCGAGTATTTGCTCGCGTTTTGTTAGGAGACTTACCAATGAAGACCTCATTTGTTGCTGCATCTTTCGGTGCAATCCTTGCTGCAGCCGCGCTCACGGCCTGCGTCGTTGTTCCCGTCGGGCCCGATGGTCGAGCCTTTCCGCTGCAACCCATGCCCACGCAGCATCCCGCTACACCGACCGTCGTTGCGCCGCCCGCGCCTGCCGTCATGAGCGCGCGGCTCTATCCACTCAACAGCACCGCGCAAGCCTCAGGCCTCGCCGCCGGGCATGTGACCAATTACCTCGACGGAAAGGGAAGTTTCAACATTCAAATCGGCGGCGAACAATTCAGCGGCGAAGCCACGCGAGCGTCACGCGGCGCGAGCACTGGTGTCGCTAACGCGGTAGGCAGCCGCGGGTCCGGCATGAGCTGCAACTACACGATGAACAACGCCACACAAGGCTCAGGAAAATGCATGCTGACGACTGGCGCGGAGTTTCAACTGCATCTCGGAGGCTAGGGCAAACGCTAGTAGCGTGCTCGCAACTCTGAACTAAAACCTTAAGCAAAGCGCACCGCATGGTTACCATGCGGTGCAATCACAAAAGGAGGCTTTGTTATGTTGAAGAAATTGACAGTGGCGTGCGTCGGTGCGCTCATGCTCGCGGCAGCGTCAGGCGCATCCGCGCAGACCTACCCCGCCAAACCCGTAAAGCTCCTCGTGGGCTTCCCTGCGGGTGGCGGTTTGGATGTGCTGGCACGCATCATCGGGCAGCGCGTGAGCGAGCAGTGGGGACAACAAATCATCGTCGAAAACAAGCCCGGTGCGGGCAGCAATATCGCAGGCGAAATCGCTGCGAAAAGCGCGCCGGATGGCTACACGTTGTTACACACCAACATCGCGCTCATGAGCATCAACCCGGCGCTCTACGGCAAGATGAGCTTCGCGCCGATGAAAGACTTGACGCCCATCGTGCAGCTCGTGAACCTACCGCTCGCGGTAATGGTGCGCGCTGATTCGCCGTTTAATTCGATGAAGGACTTGGTGGACTTTGCGCGCGCCAATCCGGGCAAACTCAACTTCGGTTCCGGTGGCAATGGCGGCGTGCCGCATCTCGCGTTGGAGCTACTCAATTCGAGCTACAACTTGAAGATCACGCATGTGCCGTACAAAGGCAGCTCGGACGCAGTGAAAGATCTGCTCGGCGGACCGATTGATGTGATGTGCGACGCCATTAGCGTTGGGCTCTCGCAAGTCAAAGCAGGCAAGCTCAAAGCCCTCGCGGTGACCACCGAGTCACGGCACCCGGCATTGCCTGATACACCCACCACTACCGAAGCAGGTTACCCAAAATTTCAAGTGACCGGCTGGCAAGGTTGGGTCGCCCCAGCGGGCACGCCACGCGCCATTCTTGAGCGCGTCAACGCAGAAACCAACAAGGCTATGAATGACCCCGCAACGCGCGCCAAGCTTTTCGAGCAGGGCTATTTGCCCGCAGGCGGCAGCGTCGACGCATTCGCCAAGCAGCTCGCAGCGGATCAAGTGAAATGGGCGGAGTTGGTCAAGGTGTCGGGCGCGAGGATTGACTGATTCGAGTTTTGCGAACGCAGTAGCCTCGATGCAGCGAAGCGTAGTCGAGGAAACTCCTTTGCGTCGGGGCGTTAAGCCCTCGACCTTCACGCCCTGCCATTTTATTTAACCAAGTTGAGGCCGCGCCACGTCGCCACGGCAAAATAGCACTTTCCACTGTTCAGAAACGTTGCATGGCCCTCGACACTTGGCTCACTTTTTTCGTGGCTTCATGGCTTATTTCCATCTCGCCAGGATCTGGCGCGATTTACGCAATGAGCTGCGGGCTCAACCACGGGTTTCGTCGCGGCTTTGTCGGCACGCTGGGTTTGATCCTTGGAATTTGGACGGCGCTAGCAATCGTCGCAGTTGGCCTCGGCGCGATACTAAAAACATCGACGATGGCGTTCGATGCGCTGAAGTGGCTTGGCGTTGCTTACCTAGTCTATTTGGGCATTAAGCAATGGCGCGCCCCCGCTGTTCCGATGGCCGCCGCGTCCGGCGACACGAGCGCGGTTAGCGCGAAAACGTTGATCGCGAAAGGCTGGGCGGTGAACGCGACCAACCCCAAAGGCATCGTCTTCATGATGGCCGTGATGCCGCAGTTCGTCGATGCCAACGCACCGCTACTGCCGCAATATGTGGTCATCGCGCTGACCTTCGGATTCACCGACCTCGTAGTGATGGCGATTTACACCGGCTTCGCAGCGCGCGTGTTGACGTTTTTCCGTACCGAAGCGCAAATGCGCTTTCTGAATCGCTTGTTTGGTGGAATGTTTGTCGCCGCAGCGACCGCGCTAGCTACGTTCAAGCGGGCGAGTGGCTGATTTATTCCTCTAGCGCAGCACAACGTCCGCATAGCAGGCCTCAGCCTTGCCGCCGAGGCTGTCGGTATCGGTCATCAACCCCACGCTTTCAATCTCGCCCGGTTCTTCGCCGGGGAACGCGCGACGAAAATCGGCGCGTACATCGCGCGAGAACGATTGCCAATTGCCTAAGCCTTCCGCGCCGGAGCGGGCCACTAACTTTTTGATGCGTGTCGTGTTGGCGTTCGGATAAATGCTCTCGGTGCTCGCCTTGGCGTCCCACACGTATTGAATCGCGGCGAAAGGCAATTCATTGCCGCCGATGGCCTTGGCCATACTCATCGTCGCCCGCTCGGCAGCGTCGAGTTTGGTTCGGTCGCCCTTAAACGCGATGACCACGCGTACTGCCGAATCGTCTTTTCCCGGCGTTGCGGCTTCTGCCTCTGCGACCAACGCTGGCACATGCCAGCGCCAAGTCAGCTTCGATGCTTGCGCAAATTGCGATGGCACAGTCGCGACCCACAGCGACCACGCGCCGTCGGCCGTTGCGCGAATGCAGGGCTCGCCAGCGGCGCTGGACGTGCTGTAGGTCGTAGGTGTTTTGAAGCGGATGTTTACCGCGTGCCAAGCGGGATTGAGCGCATCGTTTGGCAGCACCAACGCGTCGGTTGCGGTGTTCACCGGACCCTCAATCACCTGCGTTGGCATCTGTGTGCACGCACTTAATGTGAGCGCTGCTGCACACGCGAGCAGTGCGCCAACAAGGCTTTTGACCGGACTTCCCCGCAAGAGAAATAGTTGCTGATTCATCTACGCCGCCCTCGATCTTTTGATACTTCGTTTTAACTCATGTAGCGTGCGGCGCAAGCACTTTAGCAAGCTGCGATGAAACTGCGGCGTTACCCGCAATCACTTGGTTGGTTTCGAGAAACTTGTCGCCGCCTTCAAAATCACACACAAAGCCGCCAGCCTCTCGCACCAACAGCGCACCGGCCGCGGCATCCCACGCGGCGAGGCTCATCACAAAAAATCCATCCATCCTGCCCGCCGCGACCTGTGCCAAATCTAGCGCAGCTGCACCCGTGCGCCGAATGCTGCCGCAACTGCGCGCCACATCCAGCCACGCAGGTAAGACCCGATCAAACGACTTGGCCGCCGCTGACGGCAACACACTGCCCACCAACGCCTTGCTAAGCTGAGGGCAACGCGAAACGGTCAACGCCCGAGGTTCGTCAGTGCCGATTCGTAGCCACGCGCCGCCGCCACGCTCGGCGTAAAAGCACTCGCCATAAATCGGATTAGAAATCACGCCAGCTTCCACCACGCCGTCGCGCTCGACCGCAATTGACGTCGCCACATACGGAAAGCCTTGCACAAAATTAAACGTGCCATCAATCGGGTCAACGATCCAGCGCACGCCTGTGGGTGGCGCGTCACCCAACGCTCGCGCGCCGCCTTCTTCGCCAAGCAGCGTGTCACCGGGGAACGCGGCCGCAATGCGCTCAGCGATCAGTGCTTCGACGGCAGCATCGGTCTCTGTCGCGAAATCGTTCGCCGATTTTTCGGTCGTCACGTGCTGTCGTGCATCAAAAGCCGCGCGAATCATCGCGTTGGTTTCGGCGACTAGATCGAGGGCAAACACGAGGCGGGGTTGAGTGGGTTTCATGAAATTAGAGAGATGTAAGTGAGCGTTCGTGGACATCCTTCGACATGCCCAAGACTAAAGGCAAGTCGAGCCATGAGCACGAAAAACAGCAAGTCAGAGTAATAATGTGCACACGAAACATCGGAGGCTCAAAAGTGTCCCACATCTCAATCAAGCGCGTCCACCATGCAACCCACACAGAAGCAAAAAAACTTGCCGACAAAGTTGCCGCGAAACTAGCCAAAGAATACGAATTGCGCTCCCACTGGGAAGACGACGTCCTGCATTTTGATCGCAGCGGCGTCAACGGCACACTATCCGTCGGTCCCAAAGAATTTCACGTGGAAGTAAAGCTGGGCTTCCTCATGGCGGCGTTCAAAGGGCCATTGCAGCAAGCGATGGAAAAGAATTTGGATTCGTTGATTCCGGCTGCTCAGCAGAAGGTTGCGGCAGCGAAGGCGCCAGCTAAGAAGCCTGCGAAGAAGATTTAGGCAGAGATCCTTAAAGTCCGTCCGACAGTTCGCACTTGATCGCCTTCTGGCCTCTGATCTGTTGCGTGCGTGGCATTGACGGTGTACCCAAAAGCTAGCATTGGAAGAGTGCATGTCAACTAAGAAAATCCCACACGGCGCGGCGCCGAGATTTGGAATAGGCGAGTGGTATGGGCGCTCTTTCGCGCATCTCACGCCTAGTGAGCGCGCAGATTTCGCCGCTTACGTCCCGAGTAAGTCAACAAGGCTGAACGCGAGCGAACGAGACCGTTTGGAAGTTCTCACACTTCGTTCGCAGAACGGCAACATGTCTCCTCGTGATCAAAAGCGGTTGCTTGAACTTCAACGTAAAGGGAAGATTGAGTTGGAGGGCAATCGTATTTGCCCGTTCAAACTTCGGAGTGGAGTTCCCACTTTGTGCACTAAGTCGGGTGGAGTCTGTTCCCTCCGACTGTATCAACGGGGTGACGACGGTCGCGTTCAGCCAGCTGAAGGTGAACGAGACGGCTTGCGTGCGGTTTGCCCAAATAGGTTTCACGAAGACCTAACGGCATTCTCGTGGGTAAGCACGAGCGGAATTGACGCTGCTGCCTACTTGAGCGTAGGCGAGGTCGGCTTTTTGGAGTCGGATCGCTCGCTTGATGGCGCTGGAGGTGATGACGTTGGGCGACTCGACATGATTCTTGTCGACAGTAACTCCATCGACGAGCCTAGCTTGAACTGGATCGCGGCGGAAATACAAGCGGTCTACTTTAGTGGGCCGGAGATGGCCACTGAATTTAGGGCAATTCGGGAAGACGTGGAAAACGGAGGTACTGGGTTGATCTGGCCCACGGAGGTTCGCCGACCAGACTATCGAAGCAGTGGCCCGAAAAGACTAATGCCGCAACTGCAAATAAAAGTCCCCACGTTACGTCGTTGGGGAAAGAAGATGGCGGTCATAATCGATGAGGCGTTCTATCAATCGCTAGGCGCGATGAGTACTGTTGAGCATCTGTCGAACTCTGATATTGCTTGGTTCGTTGCAAAGTTCCGCTGGAACGAATCAACACGTGCCTACCAGCTTACGCGCGGAAACATCATTATGACGACATTGGAGGAGGCTGTCGTCGGGTTGACGGCGGGACGTCCTGTATCCCAGCCCGAATTTGAAAAACGCATCCGCACCAACCTTGCTAAACAGCGTCCTAGCTTAAACGACAGCGCTGGAACCTTTGTCGAACCAATTCAGATCGCGTCCGATTAAAAGTTCATCCATCGTGGCATGGTGCGTATTCTTCATAGAGATGGGCCGCATTGCAAAACCATTTTTGGCTGACCACTGCTCTACCTCACTGGTGTTGTCGTAACTTAAAAGCGGGTCCGCACGGTGCTTGGCGCAAAGCGAAAATATCGCAGCATGATCTACTTCCCAACAGCTGTAAAGTCGGCGCGCGGCCTTAACGTATGGAGGATCAATGTAAGCTGCAGTCGACGCTGCATTCGC
Organism: Casimicrobium sp.; assembly: GCA_036733505.1. Classification (GTDB taxonomy): domain Bacteria; phylum Pseudomonadota; class Gammaproteobacteria; order Burkholderiales; family Casimicrobiaceae; genus Casimicrobium. The sequence continues at coordinate 1,003 of DAINAJ010000043.1, read as the reverse complement.
GTACTTGCGAAACTCCTTGAAACAGTCGGACTGAACAAATTGCAGGCGATCACGCAACGCGTAGATTAACCGTAGCCTGCGCGCTAGTGTCTCGGGATACCAACGCGAAGACAGGCCCTTTCCATTTTCGCCAGCCTTCACCAATCCTGCGCCTGGAGCCATGATTCCGCCTCGCTGCACTCGATTTCGTACGATGGTCTGAAACGCCAATTCCCGTGTGGAGTTGGCGGTCAAGGCTAAGGTCGCCTTAACTTGGGTTTCATTGACTTCAAACGCCAAAATTTGATCCACTAGCCACTCACAATCTTCGCTCAAGGTCGTCTTCCATACGGCGGCAACTGCGGGGTCAAGCTCGCAAAAAACAGCTTCGTCTACGAGATTTTCAGCGACAGAGGTGAGCGAGACGATTGCGCCGCCAGCAAAGGGCTCAAAGAGGCGTTTGGGCTGCGTCGCTCGCAACCACGCGCGAATTGTTGGTACCAGCCACGTTTTGCCTCCCGGATACCTGAAGGGACTCAGCTGCGGAATGGAGGACACATTCACGGCGCGCTTTGGATCGATAACGGGTATCGTCGGCAGCGGCAGTTGATATTCAGCTACAGGTTCACGGCATTCGAAAATTTGCGGTTCGTCGCTCAACGCTCTATCCCATTCATGAGCAATTGCGATCAATCGATCTGCCATCACCGAGGGCACACGAATTACTTGCGTAGGAGTGTGTTTCCACTTGGCTGCGTAGGTTGTCACTGATTTGCCCATGATGCTTAAGAAATCCTTGTTACAAGGGAATTTATCCCATGTAACAAGGAAACGCAAACAGTTTCCCTTACCGTTTAGGCGGCGTGTGACACGACGTAAAGGCTCGTGATTAAGCCAGGTAACGCCTACGGCAGCGAAAACGACTCCGCGCGTGCTCGTTTCCAGTAATACGCAAACACTTGATGGCTCGACGTGTCGTCCAACAATTCGCCCGGCTTAAGGAATTTGTAGAGCGTGGCCAGTG
>DAINAJ010000042.1:0-19658 GCA_036733505.1 Casimicrobium sp. | reverse complement strand
ATCGATACGGCTTTATCGAACTATCGACATCCAGCTGGTCGATGTAGCCCGTTTATCCAACTAGTCGACTTATAAGAAAAAATCGCTGAAACTAAAGCAAGGCAGTCGTTAACGTCAAAAAGTTATTCGCGTTAGCGAGTAAGAATCTGTAGTTGCATGTTTTTTGCTGTATCGCAACATATGTGTTCTTCTTGTGCTGGCAATCATTGACAGCGCATTGCGCGAGAGGCTGTCAGCGTGCGGATTTTGTTACTTCACGATACTCAGCATGATCTTCCCGCTGTCGAGACAGCACTTGCCGCCAATGGCGACGAGGTGCGCAGCATGGCGGTCAACGCGCTTACGCTTCACGTCGAGATCGAGCGGTGGAATCCTGCGCTTATCCTGATTGCAGCGGATGACGCTGCCCGCGACGTGCTAGAGCACGTGTGTGTTGCCTCGCAGCACCGAGAGCGCCCCATTGTGATGTTCACAGAGGACGAGGACCCGGTTGCGATGCGCGCGGCAATGCGCGCGGGGGTGTCTGCTTACGTGGTCGCTGGGTTGAGCCCGCACCGCCTGCGCTCCGTCATCGGCGTGGCGCTAGAGCGGTTTAGTCACGATCAAGCGCGACTGGCGGACTTAAGTGAGGCCAAGTTAACCGTTGAAGGTCAAAGTCATAAAGATCGCATGCTTGCACAGGCTAAGGCGCTTCTGCGACGGCGCGGCATGACGGAGCCAGAGGCCTACGCCGCGCTCCGAACGCGAGCAATGCAGGAGCGTTGCACCGTTGCTGAGGCCGCCGAGCGTTTGCTTCACCGTGAGCGTGCTTGAACACGAATAACGCCACAAAATGGCCTGCACTGCGCCGCTTTGGTGCGCCGCAGCATTCCCTTCGGTGGATTTGTACACATAAACGCTGACCTAGGCCGACCACACCACCGCGCGAAGCACATCTGTACGGTCCTTTTCGTCGCTGGCACGACTCTCGCTAAGTAGGCGTGTGGCGGTCAAAGGCGACCACTACAGTCTCTCTAGTCTGAACAATTCGCTTGGGTCTTATCGACCCACCATGAGCACAGGGGCTCGCAACCGTCAGGTCGCGCGCCCCTTTTTATTTCCGGAGTTCGTTTATGAGCGTTATCGAAATAAACATTTCGTCTACTGAAATCTCCGCTGCGTCGGCCACCCTCGCCTCGGTGGCACCGGCCTCCGCCACGCGACGCAAGATTGTGCAATCGGCTGGGGCTGCCGGTTTGATGTCGCTGGTCTCGCCGTTGGTGCGGCAAGGCGCGTGGGCGCAAGGCTCGGACGCGCCCGAAAAGAAAGAAGTGCGCATCGGATTTATTCCGTTGACGGATTGCGCGAGCGTGGTGATGGCGTCCGTTCTGAAGCTCGACGAAAAGTACGGCATCAAAATTATTGCGTCGAAGGAATCAAGCTGGGCTTCGGTGCGCGACAAATTGGTGAATGGCGAACTCGACGCCGCGCACGTGCTCTACGGCTTGGTCTACGGCGTGCATCTTGGAATCGGCGGCCCGAAGAAGGACATGGCGGTGTTGATGACGTTGAACAACAACGGTCAGGCCATCACCATCAGTAATCAGCTCAAAGACAAAGGCGCGGTGGACGGCGCATCGCTGGCCGCGCTGATGAAAAAAGAGAAGCGCGAATACACATTTGCGCAAACCTTTCCGACGGGTACGCACGCAATGTGGCTCTACTACTGGCTCGCCGCGCACGGTATCAACCCGATGGCTGACGCCAAAGTGATCACGGTACCGCCACCACAAATGGTGGCAAACATGCGCGTGGGGAACATGGACGGCTACTGCGTGGGCGAGCCGTGGAATGCGCGCGCTATTTTCGACAAGATTGGCTACACCGCCACGACTACGCAAGACATCTGGCTCGATCACCCCGAAAAGGTGCTCGGCACGACCGACGAATTCACCAAAAAATATCCCAACACATCAAGGGCGATGGTCGCCGCGATTCTTGAGGCCTCGCGCTTCATCGATCAAGAAGTAGACAAGAAAAAAACCGCCACCATTCTCGCGGACAAGTCGTACGTGAACACCGCCATTGAAGTGATCGAAGACCGTTGGGAAGGCAAGTACGACAACGGTAACGGCAGAAAGTGGACCGATGCCAACGCGATGAAATTTCACAAAGACGGCGCGACCAACTACCCGTATCTGTCCGACGGCATGTGGTTCCTGACGCAGCACAAACGTTGGGGTTTGCTGAAGGAACATCCGGACTATTTGGGCGTGGCTAAAGCGATCAACAAAACCGATATCTACAAGAAGGCCGCAACAGCCGCGAAGGTCAACGTTCCGAAGAGCGACATGCGTAGCTCAAAGCTTGTCGACGGCGTGGTGTGGGACGGCTCCAACCCGAGAGCCTACGCCGACGGCTTCAAGATAAAGGTGTAACGCCGCAGCGGGTACCGTGTGCCCGCTTTACTTGTTAATCCGTTGAATCAAGAGAACTTCGTTATGACTGCAACACTGACAATGAACGATTTAACGCGCGAGGCGCAGACTTCCGCATCACCTCCTGCTGCAACTGCTTCGGATGCATCCGAGATTGCCGTGACAACTACGCCAAGCGTCGTCGCGCCCGATGCGGTCGTAGCCACTGCGGCCCATATTGAACGCAATGAGAAGACGCAACTGGCCGCGCGTCGTCGGCGTGAAGCGCTTACCGGATTCGTGCAAAGTGTGGTGCCGGGATTAGTGGGTGTGTTGCTGTTCCTATTGCTGTGGCAAGCGCTTTCGCAAACGGTTTCGCAGTTTCCGGGACCCGCCAAAGTGTGGGACAGCGCGGTGAAATTGTTCAGCGATCCGTTCTATCGAAAAGGGCCGAACGATCAAGGCATTGGCTGGAACATTTTGGCTTCGTTGCAACGCGTGGGTATTGGCTTTGGCCTCGCCGCGCTAGTAGGCATCCCGATGGGGTTCATGATTGGCCGTTTCACCTACTTAAATCGCATGACTGCGCCGATCATCAGCATCCTTCGCCCAGTGTCGCCGTTGGCATGGTTGCCGATTGGACTCATGGTGTTTAAGGCCGCCAATCCTGCTGCGATTTGGGTGATTTTTATTTGCTCTATTTGGCCAATGATTATCAACACGGCGGTCGGTGTGCAGCGTATTCCGCAAGACTATTTGAATGTGGCACGCGTGTTGAACCTCTCCGAGTGGAAAGTGTTCACCAAGATTTTGCTGCCCGCCGTATTGCCCTACATGCTCACGGGCGTGCAGCTCTCGATTGGTGTCGCGTGGCTGGTGATCGTGGCCGCGGAGATGCTGACCGGCGGCGTGGGCATTGGCTTCTGGCTGTGGGACGAGTGGAACAACCTAGTGATGGAACACATCATCATCGCCATCTTCACGATTGGCATCGTTGGCTTGCTCTTGGAGCGACTGCTAATCGCGGTGGCCAATCGCTTTAAGTTTGAACAAGTTTGAATGCGGGTAGCCGAGGAGAACAGACATGAGCAATTCATTTCATCTAGTCGTCGACAATGTCGATAAACGCTTCAACACCAAGCAAGGCGAATTCATCGCAATACGCGACGTCAATCTGCGCGTTCAGCGCGGCGAATTCGTAGCGCTGATTGGTCACTCGGGCTGCGGAAAATCAACGCTTCTCAACTTGATCGCAGGTTTGAGTGATGCGTCGAGTGGCGTATTGGTCTGCGGTGGACGCGAAATTTCGGGGCCGGGTCCGGACCGGGGCGTGGTGTTTCAAAATCACTCGTTGCTGCCGTGGCTGACGTGTTTTAACAACGTTTACTTGGCAGTCGAACGCGTGTTCGGCGCAACGGAAAAAAAGCCGCAACTCACCGCACGCACCGAAGCGGCGCTAAAAATGGTGGGACTGACGCACGCAATGCATAAGCATCCTAACGAAATTTCGGGCGGCATGAAACAGCGCGTGGGTATTGCCCGCGCGCTAGCTATTGAACCGGCCGTGTTGTTGCTTGACGAGCCGTTTGGTGCGCTGGACGCGCTTACGCGTGCGCACCTGCAAGATGAGCTGCTGCGCATCGTGGCCGAAACGAAATCAACCGTGGTGATGGTGACGCATGACGTCGACGAAGCGGTGCTGCTATCGGATCGGATTGTGATGATGACCAACGGACCAGCGGCGACGATCGGTGAAATTCTTGATGTTGATTTACCACGTCCCCGTGATCGCCTCGCGCTGGCAGAGAACACCGATTACCACCATTACCGTAAGGCCGTCGTTGAGTTTTTATACGCGAAACAAAAGCGTGCAGCGTAATGAGTAGCGCTTACATGAACAAACAAAAACTTGCTGTCATTGGCAACGGTATGGCCGGTATCCGGACGGTTGAGGAGCTTTTGAAGATCGCGCCCGACAAATACGACATCACCGTGTTTGGTTCCGAGCCGCATCCCAATTACAACCGTATCCTGCTTTCGCCCGTGCTCGCTGGTGAGCAGACCATAAAAGACATCGTGTTGAACGACTGGGATTGGTACACAGATAACGGTATCAATCTCATTACTGGCAAAACAATCACCGAAATACACCGTACGCGCCGTGAATTGAGAACTAATACCGGCGAAGCGTTCGGCTACGACCGCCTGCTCATCGCAACCGGCTCTAACCCGTTCATCCTTCCTATCGAAGGCAAATCGTTGCCCGGCGTAATTTCGTATCGCGATATCGCCGACACCGAAGCGATGATTGACGCGGCGAAGCTTTACAAAAAGGCAGTCGTCATCGGCGGCGGTTTGCTCGGACTCGAAGCGGCCAACGGATTGAAGCTTCGCGGCATGGATGTCACCGTGGTGCACGTCATGCCTTGGCTCATGGAGCGCCAGTTGGACGAAAAGGCAGGCAAACTGTTGCAAGCCTCGCTCGAAGCCAAAGGCATCGAATTCAAAATGCAAGCGCAGACCGAAGCGTTGATCGCAGGCGAGTCGGGGCGCGTTGCGGCGCTTCGTTTCAAAACCGGCGAACAAATTCCGGCTGATTTGGTGGTGATGGCAGTGGGCATTCGGCCCAACACTTCGCTCGCAGAAAAATCCGGCTTGCAAGTGAGCGCGCGACCCGGTGGCATCATCGTGAACGACACGATGCAAACGCTGACCGATCCACGCATTTATTCCGTCGGCGAATGCGTAAACCATCGTGGCATGGCGTACGGCTTGGTTGCACCACTGTTTGAAATGGCAAAGGTTTGCGCCAACCACTTAGCCGAATATGGCATTGCCCGTTACGTGGGTTCGGTGACTTCGACCAAGCTCAAAGTGACGGGCGTTGATTTGTTTAGCGCGGGCAATTTTCAGGGCGACGACGATACTGAAGACATCGTGCTTTCGGACCCAATGGGCGGCGTATATAAACGGCTGGTAATCAAAGACGATAAGCTGGTGGGCGCGTGCCTTTACGGCGACACGGTGGACGGCTCGTGGTATTTCAAATTGCTGCGTGAAGGCAAAAACGTTGCGGAGATTCGCGATCAATTGATGTTTGGCGAATCAAACATTGGTGATGTCGGGCATGAAGGCAATACGCGTATTTCTTCAATGAAAGACAGCGACGAAGTCTGCGGTTGCAATGGCGTATGCAAAGGCACCATCACCAAAGCGATTAAAGACAAAGGTTTGTTTACGCTCGACGAAGTGCGTAAGCACACCAAAGCGTCGTCGTCATGTGGTTCGTGCACGGGTTTGGTCGAGCAATTGTTGATGTTCACAGCCGGTGGCGATTACAGTGCCACGCCTAAGACCAAACCGATGTGCGCATGCACCGATCACACGCATCAAGAAGTACGCGACGCGATCAAGGCGCAGAAATTGTTGTCGGTGCCGGAGACGATGAAATTCATGCAATGGTGCACGGCAAATGGCTGCACGTCTTGCCGCCCGGCGATCAATTACTACTTGATTTCAACGTGGCCGAAGGATGCGCTGGATGATCCACAGTCGCGCTACATCAACGAGCGTGCGCACGCCAACATTCAGAAGAATGGCACCTTTAGCGTGATCCCACGCATGTGGGGCGGCGAGACGACGTCAAGCGAGCTGCGCCGCATCGCAGACGCAGTCGACAAATACAAAATCCCCACGGTGAAAGTGACCGGGGGGCAACGCATCGACTTGTTGGGCGTGAAGAAAGAAGACTTGCCCGCTGTGTGGAAAGACATCGGCATGGTGTCGGGCCACGCGTATGCCAAAGCGCTACGCACCGTGAAAACCTGTGTGGGCTCGGAATGGTGCCGATTTGGCACGCAAGACTCCACGCAAATGGGCAAAGATCTTGAGCGCGCCATGTGGCGCATGTATGCGCCGCACAAAGTGAAATTTGCAGTGAGCGGTTGTCCGCGAAATTGCGCTGAAGCCGGCATTAAGGACGTGGGTGTGATCGGTGTGGATTCCGGTTGGGAGCTTTACGTTGGCGGTAACGGCGGCATCAAAACCGAAGTTGCGCAGTTCTTCGTGAAGGTGAAATCGTCGGAGGAAGTGCTCGAATACACCGGCGCGTTCATGCAGCTCTACCGCGAAGAGGGCTGGTATCTTGAGCGCACGGTGCACTACCTTGCGCGCGTGGGCCTTGATTACGTGAAACAAAAAGTGATCGAAGATGCGGCCAATCGCAAGGCGCTCTGGGAGCGTTTGCAATTTGCCCTCGATGGCGAGCCCGATCCGTGGGCAGAGTTTGATAAAGCGCGTGTGGATACGCGCCAGTTCATTCCGATTAAGGCGGTGGCTACGGCGGCCATGAAGGAGGCCGTATGAGCGCCACTTTCCCTGTCATTCCCGCGAAGACAGGAATCCAGACAGCGAGCGGCAACGCTTCGTTATCGGTTGCTGGACTCGCCACGGCGGACGGTCTAGGTCCCCGCCTTCGCGGTAACGACAAGAATCCCGCATGGTTTTACGTGTGCAAATTTGATGAGATTCCGGTGCTGGGCGCACGCGTGGTTGAGCGCAGCGAGAGCGAAGGTGGCAACGTGGCCGTGTTCAGAAATTCGGAGAACGTGGTGTTCGCGTTACTTGATAAATGCCCGCACAAAGGCGGCCCACTTTCGCAAGGCATCGTGTTTGGCGAGCGCGTAGCCTGCCCGTTGCACAACTGGTCGATTGAATTGAGGAGCGGAGAAGCGGTCGCGCCCGACGTGGGCTGCACCCAGCGCTTTACCGTGAAAGTGGACAACGGAGATGTATTCGTTGATCTTTCGTAGCCGAGGGGGCCGTCGGTGCGAACGATTGATGATGCGTCCGGGCTGGGCATGAAGGAAGTCAAAACAACCTGTCCGTACTGCGGTGTTGGCTGCGGCGTATTGGCAACGACGGACGGCAAGCGCATCACCGCCGTGCGTGGCGATCCGGAGCATCCGGCTAACTTTGGTCGCTTGTGCACCAAGGGCAGCACGCTGCATCTGACGACCACGCCATACGGTCGGGCGCTGCACCCGGAAATGCGTGTGTCTCGCGACGAGCAACGTACGCGCGTGAGTTGGGATGTTGCATTAGACGCGTTGGTTGAAAAGTTTGCGACGACGATCGCCGCGCACGGCCCTGACAGCGTGGGCTTTTACATCTCCGGACAGCTGCTAACTGAGGATTACTACGTGTTTAACAAGCTGGTCAAAGGCTTGATTGGCACCAACAACGTCGACACCAATTCGCGGCTGTGCATGTCGTCCGCAGTGGCCGGTTACAAAGCTACGCTCGGTGCCGACGCACCACCTGCGTGTTACGAAGATTTGAACCATGCGGAATTGGTGGTCATTGCCGGCAGCAACGCCGCGTGGGCACACCCGATTCTCTATCGTCGCCTTGAAGACGCCAAGACTAAGAATCCCTCGCTCAAAGTGGTGTGCATCGATCCACGTCGAACGGAAACCGCGCGCGCTGCGGACATGCATCTGCCGATTCTTCCCGGGACCGACGTGGCGCTGTTTAACGCGGTGTTGCATTGGTTGTTGTGGGAAGACGCGACACACGCGGCCTACATCGCTGCGCATACGGAAGGTTTTGCGGCGTTGAAGCTCGCCGTGCGTGAATGCTCTCCGGCATGGGCCGCGCGTATTTGCGGCGTGAGCGATACGCAAATTGTTGAATTCGCAACGTGGTGGAAATCTTCTAAAGCCACGCTCTCGCTGTACTGCCAAGGCTTGAATCAATCATCGTCCGGCACCGACAAAAATGCGGCGCTCATTAATTTGCATCTCGCAACGGCGCAACTTGGCAAGCCCGGCGCTGGTCCGTTCTCGTTGACGGGCCAACCGAACGCGATGGGCGGGCGTGAAGTGGGCGGGCTGGCCAATTTGCTCCCGGGCCATCGCGAAGTAGTCAATGCCGAACATCGCGCGGAAGTGGCTGCGCTCTGGGGCGTGCCTGCGCTGCCTGCGGTCCCCGGCAAATCGGCCGTGGAAATGTTTGACGCCGTGCGTCGAGGCGAAATCAAACTGCTCTGGATTGCGTGCACTAATCCCGCGCAATCGATGCCTGACTTGCGTTCGGTTGCTGATGCGTTTTCGCAGGCGGAATGCGCGATCGTGCAAGAGGCGTTCGCCACCACCGAAACCGCGAAGCTGGCGGACGTTTTGTTACCGGCCAGCACCTGGGGCGAAAAGCACGGCACCGTGACTAATTCGGAGCGCCGTATTACGCACGTTAACGGCGTGTTGCCGCCGCCTGGGCTTGCTCGGCACGATTGGGAGATTGTCGTTGAGTTTGCGCGCCGGCTTGAGCGAAAGCTTGGGCGCAGCGAAACGTTGTTTCCATATGAATCGCCAGAAGAAATTTTCAACGAACATGTCCAGACAACACGTGGGCGAGACTTGGACATCACCGGGCTGAGTTACGAAGTGCTCGAAGCCACTGGCCCGCAGCAATGGCCGTTTCCCGCACGCGCAACGGTGGGCTCGGCGCGGCTCTACGGTGACGGCATTTTCCCGACTGCAACTGGAAGAGCGCAATTTCGCGTGACGCCGTACAAACCTGTTGCAGAGCCTGTAGACGCGCGCTATCCGCTAGCCCTCACGACAGGGCGGCTGCGCGATCAATGGCATGGCATGAGCCGCACAGGGCGCGTGCCGCAGCTATATGGCCACGAGCCTGAGCCGATGTTCACCATGAATAGCAACGATCTGGCGCGACGCGGTTTGGTCGCAGGCGAAGTGGTGAAAGTCTCGTCGCGTCGCGGCGACCTGTTGGTGCGTCTCGCGGCGAGCGACGATGTGCGCTCCGGACAGTGTTACTTGCCGATGCATTGGGGGCGGCTCACGCTCGCTGCAGCGGGTTCGCATGGTGTGAACGCGTTGACCACTGGTAGTTTTGATCCGGTATCCAAGCAGCCCGAACTCAAACACACCGCTGTTCGCGTCGAGCGCGCCGCACTGCCGTGGCTGATGGTGGCGTTTGCTTATGTCGCTGACGTAGAAAGTGGGCGCGATCCGGTGGCAGTTTGCGACGAGCTACGTGAAGTTGCCCAAACGATGTCCGCCAATGCCGGCGGCATGTTTGCCAGCGCCACTTTGATTGGCGCGGAGCGCCCTGGTGTAGTGCTTCGTTTGGCGGCTGAGACTGCGCCGGACGCCGCGACATTAATGCAGATTGACCGTGTCTTGGGATTGGTTGGTGGGAGCACGCTGGCCTACGACGACGCTCGCCGCAATCTGAGCCGCCGGGTGCGGGTGGAAGATGGGCGACTGGTCGGCGCGCGTCTGGCGGGCGATCTGGCGGCGGAGACTTGGATGCGCGACTACTTTTTGTCGGGCACGTCGGTGCTGGAGTTACGTCAGCGCTTACTCGCTGGAAGTGCGGCGGCACCCGGTGGGTTCGTCGCACGCGGAAAAGTCGTGTGCAACTGCTTTAATGTGCCGGAGCGGGAAATTGTTGAGTTTTGTGCTGCCGCTCAAGGCAATCCGGCGGAACGCCTGAACGCGCTTCAGACGGCTAAAAAATGCGGAACAAACTGCGGTTCATGCTTGCCCGAGCTGCGCGTGTTAGTGGGCGCTAGCGTCGCTGCGGCTTAGCTTTTTTCGACCTTTGATCAATAGCTTTTTGCTCGCAACGACCGCTGGGCGGCGCTCGGAGCGGTATTTTTGTAAAAGTCGATCAACACTTTTCGCTTTTACCGTTCTTGCTCCCGCCCAAACTATCGCAATGCAAGAAATCGCGCTATAATCGTCGGCTAACCAAATTCTCGGCTACAAATACTGTCATGGTTGTTATTCGTCTTTCTCGCGGTGGTTCTAAGGGTTCGCCTTTCTTCAATATCGTTGTTGCTGATTCGCGCAATCGCCGTGATGGCCGCTACATTGAGCGCTTGGGTTTCTACAACCCAGTCGGCAAAGAAGGCGCTGAAAACGTGCGTATCGCTCAGGAGCGCTTGACGCACTGGACGAGCAAGGGCGCGCAAATGTCGGATACCGTTTCGCGTCTCGCGAAAGGTCTGGCAAAAGCCGCTGCTGCTCCAGCCGCTTAAGTTCCCTATTCGCGTGGCGGCGCGCAATCTGCTGTCGTCACCGGCAGCAACATGAAATCCGCCAGCCCATTGGCTTCCGCCGTGGATATTCCGCCCGCACCTGTGGCGGAATCGTCGCACGCCGCTGCGACGCCAACCTTCATCGCCCTCGCTAAGGTAGGTCGCCCGTACGGGTTGACTGGGGCGTTGCATTGGTATCCGTACTCGCAAGACGCGCAGACGCTGCTTAAGGCGCGTGAAGTGAAGATCGGCAACACGGTCTACGCCGTTACCAAATCGCGTCGGCACGGTGAAAGCATCGTCGCGCAGATTGTCGGCATCGATTCTCCAGAAGCCGCCGCGAAACTCACTAACAAAGAAATTTCGGTCGACCGCAGTTTGTTCGCGCCGCTGCCGGACGGTGAGTATTACTGGATTGATTTGATCGGACTGCGCTGTACCAACGGTGAACGTCTGTTTGGTGAGATCACCGAAATTTTCGAGTCCGGTGCACATCCAATTTTGCGCGTCAAGCGCCCAGACGGTGACCCGAAAGCCGCAACCGGAGATGAGTTGATTCCTTTCGTTGATGCGATCGTGCGCTCGGTTGATCTTGCTGCGCGTCGTGTTGATGTGGACTGGGAAGGTCTCGACTAATCATGTTGTCGATCTCCGTGATCGCGGCATTTCCTGAACTCGTTGAAAATGCGCTGAAGTACGGCGTCACTGGTCGTGCTCGCGAGCTTGGGTTGTGGCGTTGGCAAGGTTTTCCCTTGCATGGTTTTGCAACGGACACACGAAGGTCTATTGACGCGCGGCCCGCGGCTGGCGGTCCCGGCATGGTGCTGATGCCTGCTCCACTTGATGCGGCGCTTGCTGCGGCGCGCGCGTGGCACGGCGAAAAATCGACTGTCGTTTTCATGAGCCCCGACGGCGCCACACTCAACCAATCTCGCGCCCGCGAATTGGCCAAATGCAATCACCTGACCTTTGTCGCTGGACGCTACGAAGGCATTGACCAGCGTTGGATCGACGAAAACGTGGACGCCATCGTTTCGATTGGCGATTACGTGCTGTCTGGTGGCGAATTGCCGGCGGCAGTGGTCATCGACAGTTGTGTGCGTCTGATTCCTGGCGCCTTGGGTGATGACGAATCGGTGACGTTCGAATCATTTTCGGACGGACGGCTCGACTGGCCGCAATACGCCGTCGCCGCAACAGCCTCAGGCGAAAACATTCCATCTGAGCTTGCTAAAGGCGACCATGCGGAAATCGACCAATGGCGTCGCCGTGAAGCCTTACTCCGCACATGGAAGCGTCGCCCAGATTTATTGCTGAACGCAAATTTGACACTCGAGGAGCAGGCAATGATCCAGTCGGCAGCCGAATTCGACAAACCGACCCAAAACGAGTTAAAATCGTAGGCTTACTGCTGAATTCCTAAAAGAATACGGCTTGTCCCAACGGTAACGTCGGAAACAAGTCGGTTCATACGGAACTGATGTGTGTTTAGTGTCTGATCGCTTAGGCGTTTCAGACATAGATTCGGAGTCGCCTATGGCCTCCGTGATCGCACACCGCTCAGACTCTGAAAACACCAAAACAAGGAACAAAAATGTCAAAATTTTTGATCGCTCAACTAGAGCAAGAAGAGATCGCCCGTCTTAACAAGACGATCCCAGCATTCGCACCGGGCGACACAATCATCGTGAACGTAAACGTCGTTGAAGGTGAGCGCAAGCGCGTTCAGGCTTACGAAGGCACCGTGATCGCTAAGCGTAACAAAGGCCTCAACAGCTCGTTTATCGTCCGTAAAATTTCCAATGGCGAGGGCGTTGAGCGTACTTTCCAGATGTACTCCACGCTGATCGCTTCGATTGAAGTGAAGCGCCGCGGCGCCGTGCGTCGCGCCAAGCTTTATTACCTCCGCGACCGTTCGGGCAAATCTGCGCGTATTCGCGAGAAGCTTACCTCGCGTCAGCCGACCGGCGCTTAATCGCTGGTTTGCTACAAAAAACGGCCTTTCGGGGCCGTTTTTTTTGCGCTAGAACTTTAGCGCGTGCAACCGTTATCCCCGCGCCAAGGAAAACGGTGAAAACGACTAGGGTCACCGAGCGTTGGACGTGTCCGAGTATCATCACGCTAACGCAAATTAGTCCTATGTCATGCGCAGTAGCAGCATTTATGAAGCGCTAGAGTTAAGCCCGACGAGTCCTACTGATGAGATTCAGGCCTCGTTGCGCTCGGTCCTTAGGCGCTTCTGGGCCGTACCGCGCGACGCTTCCGGCGATACCGAAGAGGCGGTGAGATTCGCTGCCCTTGCAGCCTCGATATTGGTGGATCCAATTCGCCGCAAAGACTATGACGCCGCGCTCAGCCCCGGCGTGGGGTCAGGCCCTTGGCGTTTGCCTGTCGGCGGCGGACGAGATACGACCGGTGAGGCGTCCCAGTCAGGGCAGGTCGGTGACGCCGCGATGGAAGGCTCGCGCCTGAGCACAGGTAGTAGCACCCCGAAACTTTTGCCGGGTGTCAATTCGCTGGCCGACCCGCTGCCCGAGGCTAGCGCGTGGTCGTCACCGTTGGTTTACCTGCTGGCGATTGGCGCGTGGTTGCTGCTGTGGGGTGCGTTTGTTCAGCCCTTCGATGCCGTCCCCGAGCTTTCGTTCGCGTACGCATCCGTGGTAGCGTTGATTGTTGCGATCTTGATGTTTCTTGCAGCGATGTCTGTATCGCAAGCGAAGGATGTGCCTGTCTCAGCGGCAAGCTTGTCCCGTCTAGCCGTGATCAAGTGGCGACGCGAAGGCTCTATTTTCCTCGGCGTACCAGCTCCCCAGCATGACATCGCGTGGATTTTTAAGCTTCGTCTCATGGAGCTCACACGCAGCGCTGCCGGCTACGTGACGGCAACAAGTGTCTGGCGCCGCGTGGCGGCGCGACTCGTTGATTACGCACTCGTCGGTTTACTGGTTTACGGTCTAATCGCAGCGGCAGAAGCGTTCGCGCCATCGCTTAACCTATGGTGGGTTGCGCTGCGCTCTCCCGTCGTGTTGCCGGTTCTCGTCGTGTTGGCAACGATGCCGTTGGAGGCTTTTCTTACACAGCGGTTTCGTACGACGTGTGGCAAGTGGTTATTCGGTATGGTCGTGGTCACCGGCGCGTCCCGCCCCGCCGATCATGCGCATCCTAACGCGATGCAGCTTGCGTGGGCGCGCGCTAGGCGCGTCGCATGGGTCGGGTCGGTTGGCGGTTTCTGGCCGCTAGCCCTCGCGCGACTCAAGGGCGTGATGCAAGACGCACGAGAGCAAGAAACGGTTTGGGATGCCAGCGGCGACGCCGTAATCATGGCGCGTCCGATGGCGGTAACCACGGTATCAGCGGCGCTAATGGTGCTGGCGGCGGCGGTGGTCATTCTGGGTACGGCCTGGCGCGACGATTTCAATGCTTTGAAGCCGTACATGTCCGAGTGGGGACGCGCAACAGCCAGCGGCGGTGCCGACGTCAAGGCTAGCGCGGAGCGCGCGCTGATGGGTATTGTGTCGTCGATGCCAGGACCGGACCGCGCAAAGAACACGCCGCAGCCAACATCGAGTGCCAGCGACGTTAGCGCTAAAGCCGACGCATCCACGGCTGCGAACGTCGATCCGCCCACCAAGCCAAAAACAGTTCCGTCACAACGAACAGCGCCAACAGCCACTTCGGAAGAGGCCACGATCGCCCGCCTTTCTGCCGAGGCGAATCAGCGACGCGTGCGCATCGACGGCTATATCCAGCAATCAGAAGCGGCGCGCCGCACAGGAAATTTCGCCGCTGTGCAGGGCGTTTGTCAGCGTTGGACTGTTGACCAGCCGTCCAGCGCGCAGGCGTGGCAATGTTTGGGGTTGGCGCAATACCAAAATGGCGCTGGACGCGATGCGCTGCCAGCGCTCCGCCAATCTCTAAAACTGCAAGGCCATGACCCGGCTGTTGAGGCCGCGATCCTGAAGATTCTTCGACCTTAGCGCCACTCTGACAGTCCCACCAAGGCGAGACCGTCAATCCGGAGCAGGGCTCCGGAGCGCATGTGACGTGGTTTATTTGCGCCGCAGCAAGAAAATAAACTCTCCGTTCGCCGCGCTTTGATCAACCAGCGCATTGCCCGTTTGTCGCGCGAACGCCTGAAAGTCGCGCTGCGAGGCCGGGTCGGTGGCGACCACGCGCAGCACTTCCCCGGTTTTCATGTCATTGAGCGCTTTTTTCGTGCGCAAAATGGGCAGCGGGCAATTGAGCCCTCGGGCATCGACCTCGCGATCGGCAGTAGCTTGTGTCATTTCAGGTTCCTGAGGATCTCGTCGTCGAGAGGCGCTGCCAGTGCGGATTGCCCAGCAGCAAAACCTGAATTTTAGTCGAGGTATTCAAACAAGCGCACCACCCGCGTCACACCGCTGGTGGTGCTCGCGAGTTGGCTCGCGGATTCTGCTTCCGCCCGCTTCACAATGCCCATGAGGTAAACCACCCCCGCTTCGGTCACAACCTTTACATGATTCGGTTGGAACCGATTCGCTTCTAGGAACCGTGTTTTCACCAATGTCGTCAGACGCGTATCGTTGGTCACCGACATTACGCCGCGCGATTCGCCTATTGCGAGCTCGTTAAACACACGTTTGATGCCGCCTACGCTCATCACTTCTTCTTCAACGCCGCGCTTCACTGCCTCGCTCGCCGCTTCGCCGCTGATGAGCACGTGCCGGTTGTAGCTTGTGATGTTCACATGCACCTGACTGCTGAAGCGCGATTTCACTTTCAGGAGCGCGCGGTTCTCGATGTTTTCGTCATCAATGAAGACGCCGCTCGAACGACGATCTTCCGCGACGGCAACGGCAGCGACTGCGCCGCCCACAACCACCGCTGCGCAGCCGGACAACATGTTTGCAACGGCCGCCACCGCAATTGCCGACAACATCAATTTCACATTCTTTTTCATGGCTACTCTCCCAACAAAATTCGATCAACGGCATCGCACAATGCGTGAATGCATACGCGATGAAGCTCCTGAACTCGCATTATGCGGGTTGCGGGCACTGAAATGAGACAGTCCCGTGACGAGAGTTGTTCCCCGAGCTTGCCCGGATCCGCGCCTGAGAGCGCAATCACCTGCATTTCACGCTCATGCGCTGCCGCAACAGCCTCCACCACGTTGGCCGAATTGCCGCTGCAAGAAATCGCGATCAGGACGTCGCCTGCACTGCCATGCGCGCGCACTTGCCGCGCAAACACGTCTTGGTATCCGTAATCATTGGCGACAGCGGTGAGCACGCTGCTGTTGGCGGATAGTGCAAACGCAGGCAATGCCGGCCGATCGCGCTCCAGTCGCCCGACTAGCTCCGCCGCCAGATGTTCCGCGTCGGACGCCGACCCGCCGTTGCCGCAAGTGAACACGCGATGGTTCGCCATAAACGCGTTCACGATGCGCCCGGAAGCGTCTTCAATGACGGGCGCGAGCGACGCCGCGGCCGTGGCGAAATTCTCGGCAGCATCCTCGAAGTGTTTTCGAATGCCGATCACCATCGCGTTGTCGGTGGATTCGGCAAATTGGTCGGTAAAAGATTCCGGCATTGCGATTTTCTCGATTACTAAATCCGTTCGCCCTGAGCTTAGCCGAGCGTTTGATTTTGCATCGAACCCTTGGCTACGTTCAGGGCAAACGGCGCACAGGTCCACGCAGTTACGCTAATCCGCAAAAATATTCTTAAGCCACTCCGGCTTTTTACCGCCTTCGAACAATACCGCGTCGACGCGGCATGCGGGCGTTGTCGGCAGCCGACTTAAATACATTCCGACGGCGCGCTCAATGCGCTCGCGCTTTTGCCGGCCGATGCTCGCGCCGGCGCCGCCGAAGCTTGCGCTCACGCGTTGCCGAACCTCCACGAACACGAGCGTTGCGCCGTCCTTCATGATGAGATCAATCTCGCCCATGCGGCACGACCAATTGCGCGCCACGACAGTGAGGCCCGCCTTGCACAAAAGCGCCTCGGCGTCGCGCTCATAGCGCTCTCCAGCGGTTGTCACTTGGCTTACTGCCCGAGCTTCACTGGCGCTCGGTCGCGAAATTCGCCCACCATCGGTTGCCGACGGTACTGACCGTCTTTCAGAGTGAGCTGACCAATCGCCCCGTCGAATGCACGTGGCAACGAGTCGCGCGCTGCGGCGCTGACCAATCGGGCTGCATCCACGCCGAGCGCATACAGGCGCCCGAGCGTCGGCGAGAGCTTCTCGGCCGGCGCGTACGGCACAAAGTCCTCGCGCTCTGAGTCCACCAACCACGGCGCATCAGCAATGCGCAAGCCCGTCCAATCGGTGGTGCGATCCGGCGCAACCTCGTAGCTCGCGCTGGTCATGTAAACGCTCATCCCGCGCAAATACGGACGCAATTCGCTAAGCACCGCGCCCGCGCCCGCGAAGATCACGCAATCCACGTTATCGCGCCGCCAGCCTTCGGTCGCCTTTCGCCAACTGCCGCGATCCCCGAGTGACGCTTGGCGCAGCTTGATCGCCTTCTGGTCGCGCCAGTAGCTCGCTACCGCCACAGCCACGCGACCCGACAACGAGCCACTGCCCTCCACCAACATCGGCGCACGGCATGCGTCAGTCATCGCTTGTTGCGCAATCGCCTCGCCTTCTGATTCCAAATCTGGCGCCAGCACTGCCATCGTGTTCGGCGGCACCGTGCCCAGCGACGAGAGCATCAACGTGGGCCGCGCCACTGCTAATTTCGCCAGCGCCAGCGCGGTCACATCCGCGCGCCCCAGCGGCCCAATGACCCAATCGGTGCGCGCATCCACACAGCGTTCATACGCAGCGACCACGCTTTCAGCACCCGCGCCGCCGTAGGCGCATTCGCTCACGATCACTTCGTTTTTGCGCGTCGCGAACACCACATTCGCACCGTCCCGCACCGTCACCGCTGCGCGCTTCAACAGCGCGTTATCGAGCGGCAACAACAACACGACGCGCAGCCGGGCGCTCGCCGCATCGGTCGCAGCACCGGTTTGCGCTACAGTGCGCGCAGGGCTCTCGCTGGTGATGACTCGCTCACCCGACTGCGCTTTGGCTGCGCCGGACAGCGCCGCCAGAACAGCAACGACCGACAGCGAAAACGGGTGCTTCATGGCTCGTAGCGAACGACTTAGAAATAAACGACACATTATTTGGACACGAGCGACATGGGTGAAGACTTAGAAATTCAGGCTGGATTGTATGTAGTGGCCACGCCGCTGGGGAATTTGGGTGACATCACCGTTCGCGCGCTGCATGTACTCAAAACCGTGCCCAGCATCGCCTGCGAAGACACGCGCATGACGCGCGATTTGCTGCGCCATTTAGCCATCAATCCACCCGATTTGTACTCTGTACGCGAGCACAACGAACGCACCGCCGCCGAGGCGGTCGTCGCCCGTATCGCGCGCGGCGAAGCCGTTGCCTACGTCAGCGACGCCGGCACGCCAGCCATTTCCGACCCCGGCGCACGGCTGGTTGCGGCAGTGCGCGAAGCGGGTTTTCAGATTTTTCCGGTGCCTGGTGCCAGCGCCGTCACCGCCGTGCTCTCCGCCGCAGGACTCGAATCGACCGCGTTCACCTTCCTCGGTTTCGCGCCCACGTCGAACGGCGAGCTCGCCACGTTCGCCGACGCCATCGCGGCTCGCACCGAAACCACCGTGTTTTTCGAGTCGCCACACCGAGTCGAGAAAACGTTGCCGATCCTCGCCAAAGCGCTCCCTGCAGTGCGCCGCGTCGTGATCGGACGCGAACTCACCAAGAAATTTGAGACGATCAGCGCCACCACCGCGGGTGAACTCGCTGCGTGGACCGAGGCCAACGTCGAACGCATGCGCGGCGAATTCGTCATCGTCGTCGAAGGCGCACCCCAAGCCCAACGCGCCACGAGCTTCGATGCGCGCAGCCTGCTCAAAGCCTTGTTGCAAGAACTCCCGCCGGCAAAGGCCGCCAAACTCGCCGCCAAACTCACAGGCGAAAGCCGCGACGAGCTTTATGCGTTGGCGGAGACGATGAAGGGTTCCTGAGGTAACAGCTTTTTGGCTCCAACGACTGCCCTTCGGTCGTTATGGGCACATTTCGTGAAAACTCAACAATCACGAAAAACAGCTTGTAACGACCGCCGGACGGTCGATAGACGTGAAAAGCCGTTAACGCGCTCGGGAAAAAATTCGCGCGATATCGCGATCACGAATCAAGGCCACCCGCCGGTGAAGTTGATCACTTGCCCTGTCACAAACTGCGAACGTCCTGACGCAAAAAACGCCACGAGTTCGCCGATCTCTTCAGGCGTGCCGAGGCGGCCCATCGGAACCACGCTCGCGATCTGTTCGCGGCCCTTCGGGTCGTCGATGAATCGCGCTCGTGGGTAGTACATCTCGCTGTACAAATAATTCGGCGCGACCACGTTGACCTGAATCCCGAAGCTCGCCACTTCTTTCGCCATCGCGAGCGCGAAGTTCGTCGTCGCGGCACGAATCGATGTCGGCACCGCAAATCCATGCTCCGGGCGCGAGGGGCGCGCGGAGGTGATGAACACGAAGCTGCCGCCACGACGAGCTTTCATCGCGGGCAGCAGCAGTTGCGCCAGCTGCACCGGGAACATAAACACCGCTTCGAACGTGTCGCGAAAATTCTCCGGCGCGATCTCGCCAATCGGCCGCGGCATGATCGGGAAGACGTCGTTCGACACCACGGCGTCGAGGTCGATCGCACGCTCGCGCAGTTCGGCGACCAACGCCTCGGGTGTCTGCGCAGCAAGGCAAACCACGC
This sequence comes from Casimicrobium sp., assembly GCA_036733505.1. Lineage (GTDB taxonomy): Bacteria > Pseudomonadota > Gammaproteobacteria > Burkholderiales > Casimicrobiaceae > Casimicrobium. The sequence goes on along the minus strand of DAINAJ010000042.1, from coordinate 416 downwards.
TGGAGTGCGTGCCGACGAACGCGTCACGGGCCGCCACGTCGACAAACGCAGCGTCGTGGCACACCACACGCGAGCCTTGCGCAACAAGCGTCGCGACCACGCCGGGGCCGGTGTATTGCGTAACGTTGGTCACGAGAATGGTTCGCATGGGCTTTGCTCCGAGGACGAACGCGACTCTTGTATCGCGTTACGAAAATATAGCGACACGTCGGCGGATCGGGAATAGCTGCAAGTTCAGAGCCAATTCGCTTCGCAACCGCTTCACCGTATTACGGCCAAAGCGCGAATCTAGATCGCAACGCCACCACGCGCAGTGCGACCCCATTCCAGACCACGGCACTACGAATTCCTGCCGGCCCATTCGTGGGAAATCGTAGATACCGTCTTGAAAGTCAACAGCTAGATCACGAGAGTGA
>DAINAJ010000041.1:4812-19684 GCA_036733505.1 Casimicrobium sp. | reverse complement strand
TCGTGAAGTCGCGCGAAAGGTCAAGCATCACCACGTTGGGCAGTTCGTCTTCGAATGAGGTTTGCGTCGCGGTTCGGCCGTCCGAGAGGCACACCGTGGCGTTGCCCACGCGAAGCATGCCCGCGCCAAAGGGGTCTTCCTCTTTGCGCGATTGCACCTTGATGCCTGCGGCCTTGATGCGTTCGATCAAGGGCTCCATCGCTTCCGATTCGGTGAGGTATTGAATCGCTGCGGGCTTCGGACCTTCTGGCGAAGCGGGTGCGGCAGGCACACCCTCCGGGTATTTGTAAAAACCACGTCCGGACTTACGACCGAACAGGCCACCGGACACCATTTCTTCTTGCGTCAAGCTCGGGCGATAGCGGCTGTCTTGGTAGTACGCGTTCCACACACTCTTGGTCACCATGAGGTTCACGTCGAGCCCGATCAGGTCAAGCAACTCGAAAGCGCCAAGCTTGAAGCCTCCAGCTTCCCGCAATGCCAGATCAATGGTCGCCACATCCGCCGCGCCACTTTCCAGCGCGCGGAACGCTTCGCCGTAATACGGCCGCGCGACACGGTTGGCGATGAAGCCCGGCGTGCTCTTGCAGCGCACAGGCGTTTTCTTCCACTCGATTGAAGCCGCTTCCACGCGTGCTGCCGCTTCGGGCGCGGTGAGATGTCCGCTTACCACTTCGACCAGCGGCATCAATGGCGCGGGGTTAAAGAAGTGCATGCCGACGACGTTTTGCGGACGCGCAAGTCCGTTGGCAATCGCTGTGATCGATATCGACGACGTGTTGGTACCGAGAATTGTGGCTTCGCCGCAAATGCTTTCCAGCGACTTGAACAGCGCTTGCTTCGCGCCAAGGTCTTCGACGATGGCTTCAACCACCAAATCGCAATCGTGAAAATCGGCGAGATCAATGGCCGCATGTAGGCGCGAAATCGTGCCCGCTGCAGCCTCTGCCGTTTGCCGACCTTTAGTGACCAACGCGTTGAGGGTGTCGCTCGTTCGGCCGATGGCCGTTGTTGCCGTGCCGTCGCGCGCGTCAAAGAGTTTCACAGTGCAGCCAGCTTGTGCCGCCACTTGTGCGATACCCGCGCCCATCGTGCCAGCGCCAATTACGCCAACGGTTTTGAAGGAGAGAGTCATATTGAATTCAGGTGCAAAAAATGAACGAAAAAAGCGGTCGCCTCGGAGATTCGAATGATGCTAGCGCAAGCCCAAAACAAAACCGTCCAGTTGGTCGGGAATTACGCGATCGCATAGCGACGACGCTGTATTGGGGCAAACATCGCAACTTCGCGGTTTTCTTGGGACGGGCGTTCACTGCGCAATGGTTCTAGTTCGGCACCGCGAGGCAATTTGTTGGGTTTAATCTACATCAAGTCTTATATAAGACTCAGCTTCATGTAAGGCATTCAGTGGCACAATCACCCCATCAGAAACATTGTGTTTCGCAAGGGGAAATTAGCATGGGCGAGAGTGGCAAAGTGTTTGCGGCATACCAGGCGCACTACGACCGGTCGATCGACGATCGTGACGCGTTTTGGGCGGAAGAGGCCAAGGCTATCGAGTGGAAGACCGAGCCCACGCAGATGTGTGATTTCTCGAAGCCGCCATTTGCGAAGTGGTTCGTTGGCGGTACGACGAATCTGTGCCACAACGCGGTCGACCGTCACACGGCCACCCGTGGCGAGCAGACAGCGCTGCACTTCATTTCGACCGAGACGGACGTTGAAACGAAGTATTCGTACAAGCAGCTCTACGCCGAGGTCAACCGCTGCGCCGCGATGCTGCAAAGCATGGGTGTGGGCAAGGGCGACCGCGTGTTGATTTACATGCCGATGATTCCGGAAGCGGTGTTTGCGATGCTCGCGACCGTGCGTATTGGCGCGATCCACTCGGTCGTCTTCGGTGGCTTCGCCTCGGCGTCGTTGGCCACTCGTATTGAGGACGCCATGCCGAAAGTCATCGTTTCGTCCGACGCGGGTATGCGCATGGGCAAAGTCGTTCCGTACAAGCCGTTGCTTGACGCTGCGATTGATCTCTCCGCACACAAGCCGGACAAAGTATTGATGTTTGATCGCGGCCTAGAGCCGATGAAAACGACTCCGGGCCGTGACGTGGACTGGGCGAGCTTCCGCGCGTCGCACATGATGAAAACTGTGCCGTGCGAATGGGTCGAATCGTCACATCCGAGCTACATCCTCTACACCAGCGGCACGACGGGCAAGCCGAAGGGCGTGCAGCGCGACACCGGCGGTTACGCCGTCGCGCTGACCGGCAGCATGGAGAAGATTTTCGGCCTGAAACCGGGCGAAACGATGTTCTGTACGAGTGACATCGGTTGGGTCGTGGGTCACAGCTACATCGTGTACGGGCCGCTCTTAAACGGCAACACGACGATCATGTACGAGGGCGTTCCGCTGCGTCCCGATCCGGCGATTTGGTGGAAGATTTGCGCTGAGAACAATGTGAAGACAATGTTCTCGTCGCCTACCGCGGTTCGCGTTTTGAAGAAGCAAGACCCGCAGTTCATGCAGCAGTACAAGCTGCCATCGCTCAAATACATGTTCCTCGCGGGCGAGCCGCTGGACGAGCCGACCGCGCGTTGGGTGAGCGACGCATTGGGGGGGGTATCGATCATCGACAACTACTGGCAAACCGAGAGCGGCTGGCCGATTCTCTCGGCGCAGGTGGGCGTTGAAGACACGCCGCGCAAGTTCGGTTCACCGTCATTCCCGGTCTATGGCTTCAACGTGAAGCTCAAAGACGAATCGACCGGCGGAAAAGTGCCTGCTGGCGATAAGGGCGTGCTCGTCGTGAGCGCTCCGCTGCCACCAGGCGCACTCATGACCGTGTGGGGCGACGACGAACGCTTTGTCAAGACGTACTTCGACACGTTCAAAGACGAACAGGTTTATTCGACCTTCGACTGGGCAACGCAAGACGCCGACGGGTACTACTTCATCCTCGGCCGCACGGACGACGTGATCAACGTGGCGGGCCATCGCCTAGGCACGCGTGAGATCGAAGAAGCGATCCAGTCCAATGCGTTGGTCGCGGAATGCGCGGTGGTTGGCGTGGCCGATCAGCTCAAGGGCCAAATCCCTGTCGCGTTCGTTGTGCTGAAAGACCCGTCGAAGGCGTCGCCCGCGACAGCAACTGCGATTGCACAAACGGTCGACAAAGAAATCGGCGCGATCGCGCGTCCTGGCGCTGTGCACTTGGTCACATTGCTACCTAAAACACGCTCGGGCAAACTCTTGCGTCGCACGATTCAAGCCTTGGCCGAAGGTCGCGACCCTGGCGATTTGACGACCATCGAAGATCCCGCGGCGTTGGCGCAGATCAAAGCCGCGCTCGGCATGGCTTAACGGGGTAGGCCTAGCAGCTTTTTTGGGCTAACGACAGCTGTGCGGACGTTATAGGCCGATTTTGTTAATTGTCGATATTTACAGTTATTGGCCGTGAACGACCGCCCAGCGGTCGGTCGACGCAGTAAGTTGTAACTACTCCTTTGATCGCGTCGCGCCAGTGCGCGCGGCCTAACCGTAGTTCATGACCGGGGGTAGCGGCACTTCGCGTTCTTCGCGGTAGGTCGCCGGATTTCTGCGTTGATTGCGCGTCGTTTTACGCCGCACGGTTGCCGTGCTGTGCCTTCCGCCTCCACGGATTACCGCGGTGTTATCGCTCGCCTCGGCACGCGCATAAACGCGCTGCGCGCGCGGCTCGGACTACTCCTGTTATGCGAGCAGCTGGGCCGGAGCGGGCGAATCTGCGCCATACTGTGTGCTTAGTCGCCGCCGATCGTCTGGCATACTCTGGGCTAACACACCTTGACAGAGGACAAGCCATGAAAAAAATCGAAGCCATCATCAAACCATTCAAACTCGACGAAGTGCGAGAAGGACTGGCAGAAGCCGGCATTACGGGACTGACCGTCACGGAAGTTAAAGGCTTTGGCCGTCAGCGCGGCCACACGGAGCTCTACCGCGGCGCCGAATACGTCGTCGATTTCCTTCCGAAAACCAAGGTGGAGCTGATCGTAGCGGAGCAGGACGTGGAGCGCGTGGTTGAGGCGATCGTGAAAGCCGCGCGTACCGGCAAGATTGGCGACGGTAAGATTTTTGTATCTAGTGTGGAGCAGGTTATTCGCATCCGCACGGGTGAAACTGGGGAAGCGGCTGTTTAGTCGCTAAAGTTTTTGCAACACAACGGGAGGACATATCTATGTCAATGATGGAAGAATTTAAAGCCTTTGCGATGAAAGGCAACGTGGTCGATCTCGCCGTGGGCGTGATCATCGGCGGCGCGTTTGGGAAGATTGTCGACTCGCTCGTTGGCGACTTGATCATGCCTGTCGTAGGTAAGATTTTTGGCAACATGGACTTCACCAACTTGATGGTCGTCCTCGGAGACAATCCAAACAAGCTCACTGCGCTCGCTGACCTGAAAAAAGCCGGTATCGCGACCTTCGCGTATGGCAATTTCATTACGATCCTGCTGAACTTCATCATCCTCGCTTTTGTGATCTTCATGATGGTCAAGGCGATGAACAAGGCCAAGGCCGCTGCTGAGCCGCCAGCACCGCCACCGCCCGCAACTCCTGAAGATGTTGTGTTGCTGCGCGAAATTCGCGATAGCCTGAAAAAGTAGAGTTTTCGCTACTCAATCGAGAAAAACCGACCGCTTGGTCGGTTTTTCTTTTTGGCGTATTACACTTGCGCTTGAGGCGTGCGGATACGCGCGTGCATGCGGGTTAGCCCGTGGCTCGCGCTATTGGCAACGCTCATGGTTTGGTGCAAAATTACTTATCAGCAATAACTATCTTTGGTTATTGTTCCGGAATTCATAAGGAGGCTTTCATGGTTCGGGTTCTTTGCGCTGCGGTCGCAGCGACTTTCGCAGTTACGGCAGCTCACGCGCAGATCAAAGTTGGTTTGACGCTTTCATTGACCGGCCCAGCGGCCTCGTTGGGTATCCCCGAGAAAAACTCGGTGGATTTGATGCCCAAGAAAATTGGCGGGCTTGACGTCACCTACATCATCCTTGACGATGCGTCCGACACGACGAAGGCCGTCACCAATACCAAGAAGCTGATCACCGAAGACAAGGTCGACGTGATCGTTGGCTCGACCACCACACCAAACGCGATGGCGATGATTGATGTGGTCGCTGATGGCGAGACGCCGAATATTTCGCTCGGCGGTTCTGCTCGAATTGTTGACCCAGCGAACCCCAAGACGCGTTGGGTGTTCAAGGTTTCGCAGCACGACTCGCTGATGGCTGACGCAGTCGCCGTTCACGCCAAAGCAGCTGGTATTACCAGCATGGGCTTCATTGGTTACAACGACGCGTACGGCGAGGGCTGGCTGGTTGAAATGAAACGTTCGGCGGCGACTACCGGCATCAAGATGGATACCATTGAGCGCTTTAATCGCACCGACGCCAGCACCACGGGTCAAGTGTTGAAGCTCATGGCTGCAAACCCGCAAGCGATTCTCATCGTTGGCTCGGGTACACCGGCCGCTACGCCGCACAAAGAGCTCGTGGCGCGTGGCTACAAAGGTCGCATCTACCAAACGCATGGTGTCGGCAACTCTGACTTCCTGCGCGTTGTCGGCAAAGACGGCAATGGCGCATTCCTGCCAGCGGGCCCAATGCTCGCCTACGAGCAGCTGCCCGACAGCAACCCAATTAAGAAAGTTGCCAAGGAATACATCACGCAGTACGAAGCCAAGTTCGGTCCGCGCACCACGTTCGGTGGCCACGCTTGGGACTCGTACATTGTGCTGAACAAAGCAATTCCTGAAGCGCTGAAATCGGCTAAGCCGGGCACTAAGGAGTTCCGTCTTGCTCTGCGCAACGCGCTTGAGAACACCAAAGAAGTCGTGGGTGTTCACGGTGTGTTCAACATGAGCGCAACCGACCACAACGGCCTAGACAATCGTGGTCGCACGATGTTCATGATCAAAGACGGCAAGTGGGCGTTGGCCACCAAGTAACGCGTTAGCGACGCTGGCGGTGTGGGCTGTGAGCCAGCACCGCGGGTGACTTAATCTGGGCAGGTGCGGTGACGTAGCCTGCCCTTCGTATTTGTTTGCGTTGAAAGCCTCGCGTTATGGATTTCTCGATTGCCACGCTGCTCGCCCAAGATGGGCTGACGAACGGCGCAATTTATTGCCTCCTAGCGCTCGCGCTGGTGCTGGTCTTTGCCGTCACGCGGGTGATCTTTGTTCCGCAGGGCGAGTTCGTCGCTTTTGCTGTTCTCACGTTGGCGGCGTTTGAGCAAAACAAGCTGCCGGGCACTGTGTGGCTTCTGCTCGCTCTGGCCGCTGCTGCCGTCTTGTCGGAAACCTTGACCTACCGTCGCGAGCCTGCGCGCATTTTGCGCGCGGTCGCCGGAAGCGCTCTGCCGTGTGTGGTCGCAGCTGCCGTCGTGTGGGGCGTCTGGGCGTCACAAGCCGGGTTTGCGTTGCAGGTGCTTGCGACTGTGGTGTCTGTAACGGCGATGGGGCCCGCGGTGTACCGCTTGGCGTTTCAGCCCGTGGCCACGGCCCCCGTGCTCACGCTGCTGATCGTTTCTGTTGCGGTTCACTTTGTGTTGACCGGACTTGGGCTGCTGTTCTTCGGCGCGGAGGGCGCCCGCACCTCGGCCTTCACCAGCACGTCGTTCTCGGTCGGCGGCGTGAACATTTCGGGCCAGAGTCTGCTGGTTTATGCATTTACCGCGTCGCTCGTGATCATCATGGGCGCGTTCTTCAAGTACACGTTGTTCGGCAAAGCGCTTCGAGCCACCGCGGCTAATCGCACCGGTGCGCGGCTGGCGGGTGTGAGCCCGAATTTCGCAGGACGCTTGAGCCTGACGCTCGCAGCGGCCATCGGCGCCATCTCTGGTTTGCTGATTGGCCCGATTACCACCGTGTATTACGACTCGGGATTTTTGGTCGGGCTCAAAGGATTCGTCGGCGCAATCGTAGGCGGTCTGGCGAGCTATCCAATTGCTGCAGCAGGGGCAATTTTCGTCGGGCTGGTCGAGGCGTTTTCGTCGTTCTGGGCAAGCGCATACAAAGAAGTGATCGTTTTCACACTGATCTTGCCAATTTTGTTGTGGCGCTCTTTGACCACCACGCACCACGAGGAGGAATGAGATGAATCCTCGTATTCTTCTAGCGATAGTTGTTGGCGTGATCGGCATTGCGCCGATGGTGGCTCCAGCGTTTTATGTGACGCTGCTTAACTACATTGGGCTTTACTCGCTCGTCGCGCTCGGTCTAGTCCTTCTGACTGGTGTGGCGGGACAAACCAGCTTCGGTCAGGCCGCGTTCGTCGGGCTCGGCGCCTACACCACCGCTGTGCTCACCACGCAGTACGGCATGTCGCCATGGTTCACGCTGATCATCGCCCTCGGAATTACGCTGGCCGTTGGCTATCTGCTTGGCATCATCACCTTGTCTATGGGCGGACACTACCTTCCGCTGGCAACCATTGCGTGGGGCATTTCGCTTTACTTTTTGATGGGCACGATTGAGAGCTTCGGTGGATTCACCGGCATCACGGGCGTTCCCGCGGTCACGCTGTTCGGATTCAAGCTGGAAAAAGAGGGCGAGTTTTATTACTTCATTTGGATCGTGGTGCTCGCGGCGCTGTGGTGCATTGCGAACTTGCTGGATTCGCGTCCTGGGCGTGCGATTCGCGCGTTGAAGCAGGGCAGCACGATGGTCGAGGCGTTCGGCATTCATCCGGGCCGCACTAAGACGGCAGCGTTTGTCATCGCGGCGCTGCTCGCCTGTTTGTCGGGATGGCTCTACGCACATTTGCAGCGCTTCGTGAACCCGACGCCGTTCGGGATCAATCAGGGCATCGAGTACCTGTTTATGGCGGTCGTCGGCGGCGCGGTGAGCGTGTGGGGTGCGGTGCTCGGCGCTGCGCTGGTGACGCTCTTAAAGACGTGGCTGCAAGACTGGCTGCCCAAGCTCATTGGCGAGGCGGGACAGTTCGAAATTATTGTGTTCGGCGTGTTGCTCGTGTTGCTCCTGCAATACGCGCGCGACGGATTGCTCCCGTACTTGCAGCGCTTCGTGCCCATACCGCCCCGCAAGCTTCCAGCGGCGGGCGACCGGCTGCCACATCGCACGATGCCCGCTCTCGGTACCGCGGTGCTTGACGTTAACGCTGCGCGCAAGACATTCGGCGGTTTGGTCGCGGTCAACGATGTGACGTTTAACGTAAATAGCGGCGAAGTGGTCGGCTTGATCGGCCCTAACGGCGCGGGCAAGAGCACCTGCTTCAACCTGATCTCCGGTGCATTGGAAGCAAGCGCCGGATCGATCAAATTCATGGGTACGGAGCTGATTGGTAAGTCGGCGAGCGACATCGCCAAGCTCGGCCTCGGGCGCACTTTCCAGCACGTAAAGCTTGTCGGCACCATGACCGTCGTCGAGAACGTCGCGCTCGGCGCGTATCTACGTGGCTCGAAAGGCATCATTGCGTCGTCATTGCGGCTCAACACTGCCGACGAAGCGGCGGCGCTCGCCGAAGCCATGCGCCAGCTCGAGCGCGTAGGCCTTGCTGCGCATGCGCATGACGCGGCGAACAGCCTGCCGCTGGGCAAGCAACGCATCGTCGAAATCGCCCGCGCGTTGGCATCGGACCCCATTTTGTTGTTGCTCGACGAACCCGCCGCAGGTTTGCGCTACGCCGAGAAACAACAGCTCGCGGCGCTCATCAAATCGCTTAAGGGAGAGGGCATGACAGTGCTGCTCGTCGAACACGATATGGATTTTGTGATGGGCCTCGTTGATCGTCTCGTAGTGCTCAACTTCGGTCAGAAACTTGCGCAAGGCTTGCCCGAAGCCGTGCAGGCTGATCCAGCGGTGCGTGAAGCGTACTTAGGAGCATGATCGTGGAAAAGAGCGTAACCACCAACGAATTGCTGCTGGAAGTTTCGGACATCCACGTCGCTTACGGTCAAGTCGAAGCCGTGCGCGGCGTATCGATTGCGGTGCCCAAGGGAAAAATTGCCACGGTGATCGGACCAAACGGCGCGGGAAAGACTACGCTGCTCGGCGCAATCATGGGGCTGCTGCCGGCGAAAGGTGCGGTCAGATTTGCCGGCGAGCGGATCGACGGCAAAGATACCGAGGCGCTCGTGCGCATGGGCATCTCGCTGGTACCCGAGAAGCGCGAATTGTTCGCCGAAATGACGGTGCTTGAGAACCTCGAGCTCGGCGGATTTTCTCGGCGTCGCTCGGGCGAATCACGCGCTGCATTGAGCAACACGATGGAAGAGGTGTTCGCGCTCTTTCCCCGCATGAAAGAGCGCATGCCGCAGCTCGCGGGTACGCTATCCGGCGGCGAGCGCCAGATGCTCGCCGTCGGTCGCGCGCTCATGGGCAAACCAAAATTACTCCTACTTGACGAGCCGAGCTTGGGGCTTGCGCCGCTCATCACGCGCGACATTCTCGCCACGATATCGCGACTGCGTGAAACGGGTTTGTCGGTGCTGCTCGTTGAGCAGAACGCGAGAGCCGCGCTACAAACCGCGGACTACGGCTACGTACTCGAGACGGGTGAGCTGAGCCTTGAGGGCGAGGCCGAAGATTTGCTGCACGACGAACGCGTTATCGCGACGTACTTGGGCAAACGCTAGCTCAGGCGTCCGGGCGCCTCACCGCGCGGACGAAGCTGTAAACACCTTTTTGGCCCTATCGACCGGTGGGCGGTCGTTAGCGGCCTGAATATTGAACAGTCGAGAAGTCTATGTAATAGGAGCAAACGACCGCCAGCTGGTCGTTTGCGCCAAAAAGCTATTGCCGACGATCTAACAGTAAGACCGCTGCGCCGGAGGCCACGAAGAGTCCGGCACTCGAACGATTCACGCCGCGCATTGCCTTCGGATGCTCCGCAAGCCAGCGGCTCACGCTTCCGGCGAGCATGCCGAGCGCGCTGTAGGCAATCATGGTCAGCACCGAGAAAATGCCACCGAGCAAGAGCATCTGCACGAATGGGCTCGATGTGCCCTCACCCGAGCGCACAAACTGCGGGACGAAGGCGAGCACGAACAGCGCGACCTTGGGGTTGAGCAAATTACTAAGAAAACCACGCCAATAGATGACGACGAGTGGCGCACGTTTCGCCGCAACGGTCGCAGTTGCATCCGCATGTTTCCACTGCAAAACTCCTAGATAAATCAGGTACGCACCGCCCGCGAGCTTCATAACCCAAAACGCCGTTTCGCTCGCTGTCAACAGAGCACTGACGCCGAGCGCCGCGAGCAGCGAATGCGCCATGATGCCGACGCCCGCGCCAATAGCGTGCCCGATGCCCGCGCTCTTGCCTTGTGTGAGCCCGCGCGAGAGCGACATCAGCATGTCGGGCCCAGGAATCGCGATGATGATCGCGACGGCCGGGAGATAGAGAAGAATTTGGTCGAGGGTCAGCATGCGCAAAGTCTAGCGCAGCATCCGAGTCATCACGCTTTGGCGAGGCAATTCACTAACCAATTTACGCCAAATTGATCGGTGAAGCTCCCGAAATAAGCGCCCCAAAACATTTCTTGCATCGGCGTAATCACTTCGCCATCGACCGAGAGCGCGGTGAACAAACGATCAGCCTCAGCGCGCGTGTCGGGCTCAAGATTGATGTGCACGTTGTTGCCTTGGCGAACCGTGAAGCCCATCGATTCCGGCGCATCGGTACCCATCAACACGTGACCGCCGATTAGTGTGAGCTCGACATGCATCACCAAGTTTTTGTCAGCCTCAGGCATCGGTGGCTGACCCGGAGCAGCAGGAATGTCCTTGAACCGATGAATCGGCATCTCGCCGCCAAACACCGAGTGGTAGAAGACAAACGCTTGCTCCGTGGCGCGGGGGAAGTTTAGATAGGTACTTACTCGGGACATGGTTTCCTCCTTCTGTTGCAAGCCACACACGGCGCGGCTAGGAATCACGTTCAATTGCTGGTGTAGATGATGTCAGTTTGACGACGCGTAGGCAACAAGTTGCCACAGTGCTCGCTTGTTCTCGCCGCTTTGTCGAGTGGTGTTCACTTTCATTGAAGCTTGCCGCCGCACCAAACAAAAGGCCCGCTAAGCGGGCCTTTTCGACATCGGTTGAAGTAGCGCGTTACATATCCAGCGAAATCTTCTTCACGTCAACCACGCGCTTCCACTTGGCGACTTCGCGTTTGATCTGTTCGGTGAATTGCTCTGGTGTGTTGCCGAGGGCGAATGCACCGTTATCGTCCAGCGTTTTGACGGTCTCGGGGTCCTTCAGCGCGAGGATGGCTGCGTCATAAATTTTCTTGACAACGTCTTTCGGCATGTTGGCCGGACCGACGAGACCGAACCAGGTGTCGGCTTCGTAGCCTTTGAGGCCCAGTTCAGCAAACGTCGGCACGTTCGGCAGTTGCGGGACACGTTTCGGGAAGGCGAGACCAATCGGAATGAAATTGCCCGCCTTGATTTGCGCGAGCGACGAGGAAAGGTTGTCCCACATGATCGGCACGTTGCCTGCGAGCACGTCGGTGACCGCAGGGCCCGCGCCTTTGTAGGCGATGTGCTGCGCGTCGGTGCCGGTTTCAACGAGGAATAGCTCCATCGCGAGATGGCCTACGCCGCCGGCGCCGGAGCTTGCATAGCTGAACTTGCCTGGGTTGGCTTTAAGCGCCGCAACGAACGACTTGTAGTCCTGATGCGGGAAGTTTTTGTTGACGAAGATGATGCCCGGAACCGACGCAAGGTTCGTGATGTGCGTGAACTGCGTCAGCGGGTCGAGCTTGTTGTTTTTGTACGCGACGATATTGGTGCCCATCGTCGACACCGAGCCCATGCCGATGGTGTAGCCATCCGGAGCTGCCTTGGCGATTTCGGCGGCACCAATGGAGCCTCCGGCACCCGCGCGGTTTTCCACGATGACCGTTTGGCCAATCGTTTTGCTCATCTTCGACGCCATGATGCGCGCGACTATGTCGGTGGAGCCACCCGGCGCGAACGGCACGATGATTTTGATCGGCTTGCTGGGGAAGGCTTGAGCGAACGACACGCTCGCGGCGAGCGCAACGCTCAGGGCGGTCAAAGTCTTGAGGGATGTAGCAAAACTCATGTGCGAAGTCTCCGTTGAAAGTGGCAACGAGTGTATGGTTAAAACGGCAGAACTAAATCGGGGTTGACCCGAGCGAATTGCGCGCGGAAATCGGCCTGAATGCGCTTCAACGCGGCATCGTTGTCCGCCTCAAAACGGAGCACGACTACCGGCGTTGTGTTTGACGCACGCGCCAAACCGAAACCGTCCGGATAGTCCACGCGCAGTCCGTCAATGGTGTTGACCTTGCCGTCGGCAGCGAACTTTGCCGTGGCTTTGAGCTGCTCCATCAAGGCGAAATGCCCGCCCTCAGCGCATTTCAAATTCAACTCCGGCGTCGACGGTGCGTTTGGAAGCTCTTCAAGCACTTTGCTCGCGTTCGGCGACTTGGAAACGATTTCGAGCAGGCGCGCGGCGCAATACAGTGCGTCGTCGAAGCCGTACCAACGCTCTTTAAAAAAGATGTGGCCGCTCATCTCGCCAGCCAGTGGTGCACCGGTTTCTTTGAGCTTAGCTTTGATCAGCGAATGGCCTGTTTTCCACATCAGCGGTACGCCGCCGTGGTCGACGATGTATTTGTCGAGCAAGCGTGACGATTTCACGTCGTAAATAATCGTCGCACCGGGGTTGCGCGAGAGCACGTCTCCTGCGAAGAGCATCATCTGCCGGTCGGGGAAAATGATGTCGCCGTTTTTGGTGACGATGCCGAGTCGGTCGCCGTCGCCATCAAACGCGAGGCCGAGCTCAACGTCGGTTTCTTTCACGACTTTGATGAGGTCTTGCAGGTTTTCTGGCTTCGACGGATCGGGATGATGGTTCGGAAAATTGCCGTCAATATCGCAGAACATTTCAACGACTTCGCAACCCATTGCGCGCAAAATTTTCGGAGCCAATTCACCCGCCGCGCCGTTGCCGCAGTCCACCGCAATCTTCATCGGACGCGAGAGCTTGGCGTCGCCCACGATGCGGTCCACATAGGCTTGTTTGATGTCAGCCGCTGTTTGCTTGCCAGTGCCGGTTTTGACGTCGCCGCTTTCGGCGCGCGTTTTCAGCGATTGAATGGTGTCGCCCCAAATGGCTTCGCCAGCCACCACCATTTTGATGCCGTTGTAGTCAGGCGGGTTGTGACTGCCGGTCACGCTCACGCAGGAGCCGGTTCCGAGGTAATGGCCCGCGAAATACGACACCGGCGTCGGTACAAGGCCAAGATCAATCGCGTCGCAGCCTGTGGAGGTGATGCCGTCGCGCAGCGCTTGTGAGAGCGACGGCCCGGAGAGCCGTCCATCGCGGCCAACTGCGATAGAAGTTGCGCCGCGCTCTTGAGACAGCGAGCCTAGCGCTTGGCCCACCGCGTAGGCGATCTCTGGGGTAAGCGTCTTGCCGACGATGCCGCGAATATCGTAGGCCTTGAAAATTTCGGAGGGGAGGGACAGAGCTTTGTTCATCCCCGCATTGTAGGAGTCGGAGTGTCGCGTAGCGCGGGAACGCTGGCGCAGTCACCCTACGCGCGCGTGGGTGGGCTAAGGACGAATGCTCATGCCGCACTGCGCGGTCAGGTACGTGCGAATACCCTGTATCGGCGTTGGCCCGGAAGTGTCGTCATACCAAGTCTTTCTGCTCGCATGCGTTGGAATCGTGATGCCGCTGAGCACGGAGGGGCCGGTCATACCGAGCATCACTCGCGTGAGGATCAAGCCGTCAGTGGTGGCCGTCGTGGTGCCATCTCCGTCGATATCGGGCCTACAGTTTTGGTACGTGTACGGACCCCCTTCAAGACGGGCGAAGCAGAATCCACTGCTGGGTGATACGTTGCAATTTCCTGCAAGTATGAGCTTGCCGTCGGCTTGAAGCAGCGAAGCGTAGACAAAGTCACTCGCCGTCCCGACCGGCGTGACGCTGCGGCCGTCGCCGCTGTATCCAACATCCAGCAGACCCGTGTCATGCAGCCGCGCGCTACAAAAATCAAGCTTCGTAGGATTCGCCGTTGTGATGCAATTCCCCGCCAATACGATCTTGCCGTCGGGTTGCAGGCTAATGTTTTGCACCTCGGCGTAGCTGGTGGCGGTCATCGTGATCACTAATCCGAGGGCGCCAATCGTCGCATCGGCTGTACCGTTGGGGAGCAAGCGAATCAAGCAGAACTGCTGCGGAGTGTTCCCGGTCGCACGGCAAACGCCGCCGATCAGAATCTTTCCATCGTGCTGCACGGCCACTGCGTTGTATTCTGCGTTGTTGTTGTTGATGCCAGCGGCGAGCAGGATGACCATACCGTTGTTTGTGCCAAATGTGGTGTCGAGCTGGCCGGTACTGAGGACGCGCACAACACAAGCATAAGTAGCGCTGGTCGGGGTAAAGTCACGGCAGAAACCAGCCGCCAAAATTTTGCCGTCGGGTTGCGCTGAGATAGCTGTCACCCGATCATTTCCCAAGACGCTCAACACTTTGGTGCCGCCGTCGCCAAAAGTGGTGTCTAGCGTACCGTTTGCGAGCACGCGTGTGAGGCAAAACGCGCCGTCGCCATTGCTCGGGAGCGTGCAGTAAGCGGCGGCGACGAATTTCCCATCAGGCTGCAACAGCAGCCCTCGCGTTGTGTAAATGCCTCGATCGGGCACCGCAATGTGTGCAACGCCGCCATTTGCGAAGGTCGTATCCAGCACGCCCGAAGCGCTGTAGCGCACGAAACAAAAAACCGGCAAACCCGCTGGCGTGGTGTCCGCACAGGTCCCTGCTGCGACGATTCGTCCATCGGGTAGGACGGCTACGCCCGATGAAAATGCGTTGCCGCCCGTGGCGGTCT
>DAINAJ010000041.1:2594-4712 GCA_036733505.1 Casimicrobium sp. | reverse complement strand
CCATCGGGTAGGACGGCTACGCCCGATGAAAATGCGTTGCCGCCCGTGGCGGTCTCCAGCGTTGCGACCCGTCCGTTGACGCCAAAACTCGTGTCGGGCGCACCGCTACTCTCGAATCGTGCGACGCAGAACACGGTGTAGAGCGCGCCAACCGTGGGCGGGCAGCCGCCGACCGCTACGATTTTTCCGTCAGGCTGCAAGGCCGCAGAGTAAGCCAAGCCACCCGCCCCGACCGGCGCGATCACTTTGCCGAAACCCAGGCCAAAAGTGGTGTCGAAATCGCCGGGAGCGGCGCTTGCGGCGACAACCGCGAGTCCCGCGACCGCCGCGACAGCGCAACGCAAATGCCGAAGGCAGGTTAAGACGGTAGAGTGCATAAATGTCTCGCTTTGCAAATGACGGTTATGGAAGGCGTAAGCCGCAGTGCACGACTAGAAAATTTCGAATGTCCGGCCAGGTCGAGCGCGCGGCGTTCGGCGGGAAGACCACACCGCCGATCACCGCCGGGCCGTTGAGCCCCAAGCCGATGCGCGTGGCGATAAGCCCGTCAACGGTCGCGAGCACTTTGCCGTCGCCGTCAAGATCGAGGTTGCATTGCTGCCCGGTCGCGGGGCCGCCTTCGTAACGAACGACGCAGAAGTCGTACTCAGCGCCGCTTAAGCAGCTGCCAACGGCGACTATATTTCCATCGGGCTGTACCGCGATGGCCGATAGCAGATCTTCGCTGCTACCCACGGGTGTGATGACCAACCCGTCGCCGCTGAAACTCTTGTCGGGCGTTCCGTCGTCGTGCAAGCGTGCTGCACAAAAGTCACGAAGGTTGGGGTTGGACGTCGAGTAGCAAAGCCCTCCCGCGACAAGCTTGCCGTCGGGTTGCACTGCCATGCTTAATACCTCTGCCGAAACCGTGGCTCCAAATCCAATAAGCGTGCCGGACGCTCCCATGCTGCTGTCGACGGTGCCATCCGTTTGTAATCGAAGAAAACAAAAGCTCGTGGGCACACCGTTCGACGCGCGACAGCGTCCGCCAATCACGATTTTTCCATCGCGCTGAATTACTACCGCTCTTGATTCCACGTCACCTGCATTTGCAGCACCAACGACGAATGACACCTGGCCGAAACCTCCGGTACCAAATGACGCGTCGGCTTGCCCGTTGGAAAGCAAACGAATGGCACAGAACAGGTTAGGGTTCGGAGGGTTTTGGGCACGGCAGCTGCCACTCAGTACGATTTTTCCGTCGGGTTGTATCGCTATGCCGCCTACTAGGTTGTTGTACAGAATCTGAGCGCCGATACCGCCAAGGAAGCCGAATGTCGTGTCGAGTTCCCCGTTGGGCGTGACACGAATCGCGCACAAGTTATATTGCGACGCCGCAGTCGGCCGGCATTGCGCTCCAAAAACAATGTGGTCGTCGACCTGCGTGACCATGCTGCTAGCGGAGATGGACTGCGTGCCCCAGGCGACTTTGTTGACGCCGCTGGTGCCGTAGGTCGTATCGATCGAACCGTCTGGGTTGAATCGAGCCACGCAGATACGGTTGAGCTGTGCCGTCGGTTCATAGCAGGTTCCTCCGACGACAATCTTGCCGTTGGCAAGTAGCGCGACGCTGCTCGCCGGTGTGCCAACGTTGACGTCGGGCACCGGAGCGATGGCAAGACCGTTGACGCCGAAGTTTGTGTCCGGCGCGCCCGACGCGAGTAGGCGTGTCACACAGAATCCCCACGGTGCGCTTGGCGCGGCAGTCGTCGCGCAGTTCCCGGCAACGATGATCTTGCGATCAGGCTGCACGGCGACCGCAGAGGCCCAGTCGTAGGGCGCGCGCGGCAGCAGCACTTTGCCGAAACCCGCACCGAACGAGGTGTCTAGGTCGCCCGGCGCGGCGTATGCGAACGCGGTCAGGCACATGAATAGCGCCGAAGCTAGACATCGCACGAACGCGTTGCACGAGCGAGCTGCGCGTGTGCGAGAAACATGGTCAACGACGGGGGAAGCAGCTGATTGCAGCAAAGGAAACCTCGCAAAGGAAGTGACTGATGCTTGCCAAAACGGAAACGAACGCCTCACCGGAACATTTATTGCGACTTAGAGGATTTTTTTGTTGTGTACTTCGGCTCC
>DAINAJ010000041.1:0-2494 GCA_036733505.1 Casimicrobium sp. | reverse complement strand
GTGATGCCAAGACTGATGCGTGCAGCGATCAGCCCGTCAACGGTTGCGAGCACTTTGCCGTCGCCGTCGATATCGAAGCTACATTGCTGACCAGTGGCTGGCCCGCCGTCGTAGCGCGCAATGCAATAGTCGGAATCCGCGCCGGTATCGCAGTTGCCGACGGCGATGACTTTGCCATCTGGCTGCAGAGCGAGCGCAGAGATACCGTCCTTGCCGCTGCCGATGGGCGTAACGACCTTCCCGTCGCCGCTAAAACTCTTGTCCAGAGCGCCGTCCTCGTGTATCCGTGCGAGGCAGAAGTCACGCAACGTCGGATCGGTCGTGACGGTACAGGTGCCGCCCAGAACAATCTTCCCATCCGGTTGCAGCGCCATGCTATTCACTTCCGCTTCAATATTTGTGTCGATCGCAATGAGCAATCCTGTCGCGCCATAACTGTTATCGACGGTACCGTTGACGTGCAGACGCAGCAAACAGAAGCTTAAGGACGCCGACGCACTGGTACGGCAGCGGCCACCGAGTACGATTTTTCCGTCTCGCTGAATGAGGAGCGCACTATTCGCGGAGTCACCCGTATTCGATCCGACGACATACGACACGATGCCGGAACCATTTACGCCAAACGAAGGATCTGTCTGACCGTTTGCAAGGAGCCGGACCGCGCAGAACAGATAGGGACTCAACGCCACGGCCGACTCACAACGGCCGCTGAGCACGATCTTGCCGTCTGGCTGAATCGCGATGCCGCCCGCTTCGTTGTGATCCAGAATCAGAGCGCTCGCGCCGCCAGCGACGCCAAATGTGGTGTCGAGTTGACCGTTAGGCGTGACGCGAAGCGCGCAGAGGCTCCATTGCGATGCGGCGGGCGGTTCGCAGGTGGCACCGATCACGACGTGGTCATCGACCTGTGTCGCTAGGCTTCGCGCGAAAATAAACTGCGTACCCCATCCGATTTTGGCGAGACCGTTGGTGCCGTAGGTGGTGTCGAGAGTGCCGTCCGAATGGAGTCTGGTAAGGCAAAGTTGATCCCGCTGTAAAGCACTGTCAAAGCAGGAGCCGCCCAAGACTATCTTGCCGCTGCCAAGCAATGCAATACCGTTAGTCGTGGGGAACACGCTGCTGCCGGGTACCTCCACCGTGGCAACACCGTTCACGCCAAATGTTGGGTCTGGTGCGCCAGATTCCGACAGACGAACGACGCAGAATTCCCAGGGCGGGTTTGCGCCCGAGGAGGCCCTGCAGTTTCCCGAAATGAGGATTTTGCGGTCAGGTTGCACCGCCACGGCTGTAGCCCCGTCGGACCCGGCTCGCGGGAGCAGAACTTTGCCGAAGCCAGACCCGAAAGACAGGTCAAGGTCACCCGGCGCGGCATGCGCCAATGTCGCGAAGACCGCAAGAAGCAGACCGGCGAGCGCTGTGCCAAAGCCTGACGTCTGCCATTTGCCTGATCGGACGGGAAACGATGGGCAGACGGCTTGCTCGGAAGTGGAAGAGAGAGATGGCAGCAAAGGAAACCTCGCAAAGGAAGTGACTGATGCCTGCCAAAACGGAAACTGGCGCACAAACGGAACATTGCGTTCGTTCTTGCGCGTTTTTTTCTACAAAACGCCTATGGTCCGCCGGGCTTGGTAACTGCGTGTAAAAAGTCACAGAGTCGCTCCGGCAGCCAATTCAGGTGGCCGGGAAACTTTCCCGCGACGAACCCGACGTGCCCGCCGTCGGTGGGCTGTTCTAGCGTGACGTTGTCTGGAACCTCGTGCGCATTCGGGAACAGGGACGCGGGAACAAACGGATCGTTCATTGCGTTGAGCAGCAAGAACGGAATGCTAATTTTCGGGATGAAACCGCGCGACGATGCGCGGTGGTAGTAATCCCACGCGCTCGTGTATCCGTGCATGGGCGCCGTGTAGTGCTCATCAAACTGCGGGAAATTCTTTGGTTTGATGAGAAAGTCCTTCACGCGCAGCTCGGGGTGCAAGACCATGCGCTTGGCGTAACTCTCGCCCATGGCGCGCATGAAATAGGTGTTGAAAATCCAGTTGTGGCTGTGCAGGATCGCCTCAGCGGAAATGCCAAGATCAAGCGGGTTCGACACCGATGCTGCCGCGGCAACGACCGATGCAGCCGCGTCGCCTTGTTCGCCGCACCATTTGGTGAGCGCGTTGCCGCCGAGCGAGACTCCGACGGCGTAAATGGTGCGCTCAGGAAAACGACCGCGCAGCTCGCGCAAAATGATGTCGCAATGCTCGCTGTCGCCAGAGTGGTACGAACGCGGCAGACGGTTTGGCTCGCCTGAGCAGCCACGAAAATGCGCGACTAAGCCACTCCAGCCGCGCTTGTTCGCTGACGCCATCGTCGTACGGCAGTACTGCGAATCGCTAGAGCCTTCAAGTCCGTGGAAGAAGACCAAAAGTGGCGCAGACGCGTCAGGCGCATCCGCCCAATCAAGGTCCAGAAAATCGCCGTCAGCAAGTTCGAGTCGCTCGCGACGGTA
>DAINAJ010000040.1:2294-19711 GCA_036733505.1 Casimicrobium sp. | reverse complement strand
TGTGGGTGGACTTACACTTGACTAATTTGGGGCGACACACATGGCCTACATCCCTCATTTCGCCATTACGCCGTTGCTACTGGAGCACGCGGAACACATCGCTGCCCTGCGCGAACGCATTCACACTCACGCCGTCGACTTGCCGATGCTTGCCGCGGTTCAGAGCGACGCGCGCGCACGAAACGTTCACGCCTCCACCGCCATCGAGGGCAATCCGCTCTCGCTTGAGCAGGTGCTTACGCTCGCGAGCGGGCACGCGCTCCCGCGTCCCGGCGCGCGCAGCCTCGCGGCGCACGAGCGCGCGCAGCGCGAAGTCACCCACTGCTTCGCCGCGCTCGCCTACGTCGAGCAAAACGCCACGCTCGAAACGGTGCGCCACGACGACGTCCTCGCGCTGCACGCCGTGCTCGCTGATGGCGTCATGGATCAAGGCGAAGCCGGCCGCTACCGCATGATCAACGTGCGCGGCGGTGACCATTTCCCACCGCCGCCGGACGCGGTTTCTGGCCTCATGTTTGAGCTGTTCGAATGGTGGAACGGCCCAGCGAAAAAACTCTCGCCCGTCATCGGCAGTGCCATCCTGCACCACCGCTTCGAAACGATTCACCCGTTCGCCGACGGCAACGGTCGCACCGGTCGGGCGCTCGCGCTGTGGGAGCTTTATCGCCGTGGTTTCGACGCGCACCGGTTGTTCGCCACAGACGAATTTTTCTGGGAGGACCGCCCGCGCTACTACGCCGAACTCGCCGCAGTGCGCGACGCCGGCGACGACCTCACCGGGTGGCTCGAGTACTGTGCCGAAGGACTGCTTGGCACGCTACAGCGCACCTGGCTCCGCCTGCAAAGCGCAGAAGGTGCAGCCAACGCACCCGCAAAAAAGCTCGCGCTACGACCCAGGCAACAACAACTCCTGCACCTGCTACGAGAACGCGGCCATCTCGCCCCGAACGAAATTTGGACTGAACTTAGCGTCTCGCGCCAAGGCGCGATGGATTTGCTGCGCCCGTTGATCGAGGCAGGATTGATCGAAAAAGTGGGCGGCGCGAAGACGGGGCATTACGTTCTGAAACAAGTTTGAATCCGCTCAAGTACGTCGCGTTCGCGTTTCGATTTGCGGATTGAGGGGACGAGCGAGTCGTCGCAACGCGCCTCGACCGCTCGCGCCTGCGATCACCGCGTCGCCTCTGAAGAGACCGTCGTTCGTGCGCTGCCGGCTCGCCTTGCGATGCTTGCGCCCTGAGCCGCAGCGTTACACGCGTTCTTCAGCGTTCCGACGCGTCGGCTGCGCCTACTTGACCCGCAGCATTTGCTTCGTGCGGCTCATGGTTGAATTCGCCGCGCAGTCCGGACTTGTGTCGACTCGCGCGCAAGAGCCGACTATGCTACTGAATCAGCCCTCCGATGTAATGCTCGATATCGACAGCCTGGGTGCGCGCCGCGCCGGGCGCTACCACGCCTTGAATCAATGCGTTGCCGCGCAAGCCGAGCAGGTAGCGCGTGATGAGCAAACCGTCGGTGGTCGGGTTGACGGTGTTGTCGCCGTCGATGTCAAGCAGCGGCCGGACCTGCACCAAATAATTGTTGATGTCGGTCGCGTTCGTGCGCTGCGCGCCGGCGCCGAGTGTGACGTTGTTGGTCAGTGCTGCGCCCGACATCCCGATCATGTAGCGCAACGCGATCACGCCGTCGCTATCGGACAGCGACGCGCCGTTGTCGTCCACGTCAAGCGTTGACTTGACGGTGAGCGTGGTGGTGCCACTGCTCGGCCCATGGGGGCCGTTGCCGCCGTAGTTACCAGTAATCGTTTGGGCAGCGCCCACAAAGGTCGGAGCCAAATTGCAAGTGCCTGTCCCTGCGGCGAGGGTCACGTTGCACGTTGCGCCCGCGCCACTGATCGCGACGGAACCCGCTGGCGTCCCCGAGGTGCTACTGACCGTCGCGGTCACGACACTCTGTTGACCGCGATGAACAGGCCCAGCGGCGCTCAACGTTACCGTGGTCGGCGTCGCGGCGACGCACACCGGCGTTGTGACCTGCCGTTGGATCGTGTCGATCCGCCAGACGTTGGTTCCGGCAGCAAGCGCGGAGTCGTCGGAGGTGAGGCGGAAGCGGAACCGTACGCTTTGTCCGGCGCTAGAGGGTGGCAGGTTGATCACGGTGGTGGTGTAGCTGGCGTTCGATGCGCCGGTCCACGCTTGGCGGCCAATGATGGGACTGGCGGAACCACTTGGGATGATGCTCGTGTACCCGCCGGAGACAAAACTGCCGCCAGCGGTAATGATGTCGGTGTACGCGCCACCGTTTACGGATATCTCGAGAACGCCACCGTCGTAGCCGCTCTCGGTGTTCCAGCGATGCCGGAAACTGAGTTGGTTCGCGACGCCGGAGGGCAAGGCATAAGCTGGGCTGTCCAGATTTAGATCAGTCACGGAGTTCAGGGGCGTGGCGAAAATTGCGTTGGCACCGCTGTCGGGTGTCGTGGTCGACGTGGCCCAGTTGGCAATGGCCCCTGACACAACCGTGCTCGTCCAGCCTGCGGGCAGCGCAGGCGCCGTGACGCTGTCAAAGTTTTCGAGCAGTGAGGTGGTCGTTTGGGACGTACCCAAGGTGATCGTATAGGTGACGGTGCCGTAGTTGGTTGCGCCGTCTTGGAGCTGCAGCGTGAGCGTAATGGTGTCGCCACAGTTGCCAGCGGCGGTGAAGGTGAACGGAAGCGAGAGGGTTCCGCCGCTTGCGGCGAGCGCACCGTAGAACTGCGGATTGGGCGCAAGCGGCGCGACGCCGGCGTTGGCCTGAAGCGTGCCCACCAAGTTAACGAACGGCGCGCTGCCAATGTTGATCACGGGTAGGTTGACGGTCACGGTTTCACCGGGATCAACAAAGCCGTTCGCAGGTAAAAAGCTTTCTGTGATGGGCGCGGATACGGCGCCCGCTGCTACGCCGGGAGCGGCGGTGATTGAGGCCAGCGCGTTGACCGGACGGACAATGCCCGATCCAGTGTCCGAATCAACGCCCGCAGCCTCGATGTCAAGCGCGGTGCTGGTCAATACCGCGCGAATCTGCGCCGCTGTGAGCGACGGGTTGCGGCCCTTCACCAGCGCAGCAACCGCGGCTGCGTGTGGCGCAGCAGCGGAGGTGCCAAAGAAAGTCGTAAAACCGGGCACCGACGTCGAGACGCCGTCCGGTGCGGTGATGACGGGATACTGCTGGGTTAAACCGCCGCCCGTTCCAATCAGAAAATTGCCCGGAGTGACCGGCGAGCCGTCTGGATGATGAAACTTTCGGGCTGGCCCGTCCGACGAGAACAACTCGGTCGTCTGGGCGCTGGTATAGACGCCGGGGAATGGTCCGGTGGGTCCAGCACCGTTGGCAACCGAAGCGGGTACGGCCGCTGTCGCTATTGCATTGATCGCGGCAGAGTGACCGCGCGCGAAGCCGTTGGTGTTGATCGAAAGACGCCCACGACCCGTGGACAAGTACAGCGCTCGGCTGGCGGCACCGGACTTACGGACGACGACGATACGATTGCTAGTGTTGGAAACGAGCGACGCGAACTCGGCGGCGTTTTGGGTGCCGCTTTGCACGTTGGTCGACGACGAAACGACTGCGGTGCCTGCCGCGTTGAGTTGAAACAGGTCGTAGTCGTTGGTCGAAGCGCCCTCCGGGTCGGCCCAGAAGAGCGACAGCGCGTAGGACGAACCACCGGTATTCACGACGTTGTGATTCTGCACCGTCGGCGACGTCTGGAACGAGTGAACTTCGTACGACGTGGCCACGCTGGGAACCACAAAAGTTCCGCCATTGACAAAATCGCCAACCCAAGTGCCAGACGTCCCGTCAGTCTTGTTGCCAGAGTTACCGGCAGACGCAAAATAAATCGTACCAGCGGCGGTAACGGTGTTGACCGCACGAGCGATCACCGCATCCTGAAACGGCAATTCGCCGCCGAACCGGATGTCGTCAACCATGACGTCGCACTTGTAATTGCTATACAGACTCAAAATATTTTGAGCAAATGAGGCTTCACTACCACCGGAGGTTGCGAAGAATTGCTGCACGCCGGGGGCGATGTCGTTGATGATTTCCATCATCGCGATGCCTTCGTCAGAGCCCGCACCCGCTTGACCGGGCAGAACGGTGACTTTGCCCGCTGTCAGGTTGCCGTTCGCGATCGAATTGGCAATGCCTGTCGCCGACGCGCTGTCGGATATGACGCAAACTTTCATGCCTCCGACGTACGGCGCGTAAGTCGCTCGTGCGGTATCTGCACCCATTGTGACGTCGCCCTGCGAGTTCACGCTGCCGGTGTCGTTCTCCCGGATGGCGGCGGGCGAAATGAAGCGCACCTCGTCGAGGGCAGCCAACGCCTCAAGCTGGCTTAATGGCAGTGCCGCGTGGACCGCGTTGAATTGCGGTACGTCTTCCAGGACTTTGCCGCCCAGCGCATTGATTGTCTTGACCGTTCTGCTGTTATTTGCGTCGAACGCGTTCACACGAACGTCAACAACAACTAGTTGCCCGACGGGGCCGTCTACGTAGCGCAGATTGACTTCCTGCGTCGGCACGCCCGGCGCGGCCTCGCGCTGACTTGCCATCCGCGAGCCGTACAGCAGCTGCGAATCAATCTTTTGTTGCGTTTTGGTGCGCCGCTCCTTGTCCGCGAGCAAGGCGGTGATCTGCGACATCGCCGCTTCAGACACTCCCTCCAAAACGGTCGGGCCGCTTTGCTGACCCGACGCCCCAAACGTGAATAGAAGCGTTAACGCGCCAGCTAGAGAGGCAAAAAGCTGGCGAACTTTGAGTTTTGGGGCGGAAGCAGGGAGCATATCTGTGCCAAGACAATTCTGAGGGGTGCAAGCTTACCCCCAGTTGCCCTGCTTTTGTGTGTTTCCACTTGCTTTTTCCTAACGCAGCGCATCCGTCGTCGAAGCGTGAAATGAGCAGCGCTGCGCGTGGACGTGTCGGCGCTGGCGCGCGAGAACCTGGCCAGTGGGGCGCTAGGACATTGATCTCGCGAACTCTGCCTGGCCAGTTAGATCAGATTTCGCGTCTTCGCTGGGACGCTACTAGGCGAGCGGAGGCAACTGCGTTAACAACGCATTTGCGTTCGCGGAGCGGACGGGAATGGCGCTAACGAGAGGGTGAACCTGCCAGCGAACGGGAAGTGGAACAGGGTCGTGATCGACTTATGCAATAAACGAGCGCTAGCGACCGCCAGGCGGTCGTTTTAGCGAAAAAGGTGTTTTTAGCGGCTAACGAGTCACGGCACGCGGCTGCAAACGTGCGCGTGTCGCGTCAGCGGCGGTTCCCGACGTCGATCGGCGGCAGTTCGATGGCATCGTCGCCTAGGCGTAGCGTCATCCAGTAGGTGCCGGCGCGCAGGTCGCTGGTGCGGAAGCTGCCTAGATCGTCCAGCGGAGCGGAGTGCACGCGGTGAGGTTTTTCTGCGTGCGTGTCGACAGTAATCTCGACCATGCCGTGGTCGTCAGGCCCGAGAATTTGTCCGGCGATCACAAAGCTTTCGCTCGACAAGAGCACGCGCACGTCGATGTCGCGGCCCGGCGCGCTAAACATCAGGTGTCGCGCTTGCGTCGAGTGCGAAGAGCGCAGGCCGAGCGAGGCGGGGCTTGCGGTCCAACTATCAAAACTGAGCACCGCGCGGATGCGGTTAATTGCCGCGTCTGCTACTTGTTTGAGTGGCGACGGCGCGATTTCAGGCCACAGGCCGACGGCGCGTTTGACCAACGCCGGCGGGGCATCGGGCAGGGCGACGGCCGCTCGCACCAGTGCGGAGAAATCGTCGTCAGTTAGCGTCTCGATGGGTTTCATGAGTGGGCTTCAGCGTGGGTTAAGCTTTGGAACAGAGTTGCCGACGCCGCGCAAAATACATTGGCGCGCAGAAAATTCACGGCGAGACCGTCGGCAACTGGTGTGCGTACGTGCCACATCATCATGCCGCCTCCGCCGCTTCGACAATTTTGCGCAGTTTGCCGAGGCAGCGCGCGCGCGTCGGGCCGATGCTCCCCAGCGGCATGTCCATGCGCCGCGCAACGTCCTCGTAGGCGATTTTGTCGTCGTCGTAGCGATACAGTAGCGTGAGCAGTTCGCGGCAACGCGTATCGAGCGAATCGAGCCCATTGCGCACGATGTTCTGTGATTGTGTCGCCTCCAGTGCTTCCTCGGGAAGGAGGGCGTCGTCGGCGACGTCCCATTGCTCGGTGTCACCGTCGCCGTCGTCGTCGTGCGTGAGCGAAACCGTGCGCATCGCGCGCTTACGCTGGAGCAGGGCTTCGCGCTTGGTGGTGGTCACGATCCAGGCTTGTAGCCGGTCGTGGTCGGTCAAGCGCGGCAAGTGCGTCATTAAGCGCATGAACACGGTTTGGAACACGTCAGCGGCCGCATGCTCGTCATGTCCGATACGGCGCACGATGGCGTAGACCAAGCGTTGATAGCGCTGTACCAGTATTTCCCACGCGGCCCCATCGCCACGTTGGCAACGGGCGACGATTGCGGCGTCGCTGAGTGGTTCGGTCGTTTGCGAAGTTTCAGCCATGTGCGCAAGCATAGCGCGGCCAGTAACAGGCGAGCATGGGGCGAAGGCAGTGCGCGGGGCGCTTGAATGCGGTCACAAATGCATGTCGGCGTGGGTCGCGCGGCAAAATAGCGGGATGCAAGCCGTTCACTCTCCCATTCCGCACTTTGATTTGCCCATTGTGATAAAGCCGTCGGACATTGATGAGCAGGGTCATGTGAACAACGTTGTCTACCTGTCGTGGGTGCAGGACGTTGCTGTTGCACACTGGAATTCATTGACCAGCGCTGAGCACCGATCAAAGTACGCGTGGGTGGCGCTGCGGCATGAAATTGACTACAAGGCAGAGGCCGTGCTCGGCGACAGCATCGTGGCGCGGACGTGGACAGGTGTGGCGCAGGGCATGCGCTATCCGCGACATACGGAGATAATCCGCTTGGGCGACGGGAAAGTGCTTTGTAACGCGGTTACGTTGTACTGCCCGTTGGAACGAAGTACGGGCCGCCCGACACGACTGCCGACAGAGATCGCAGCGTTTTTTGGAAAGTAATGAATTGACACGCGCTAGCTCGCGCACAGCGTGAGCACGTGTTTTGGAGGATGAAACGATGACGATACGAGCCGGCGGCCAGTGGCTGCTGCGAGGCGTGTTGACGCTCGCGATAGCGCATGCCGCGTTGCTGACGTCGGGCGGCGCGTATGCTGGTCCTACGGCCTTGGATGAATCTGCGCCGCACCGTCGACCGGTCAAAGTGGTCGCGCCGGAGCGCGTAAAAATCAAAACGGCGCTGGGCGAAACGCTCGTGGCGGCATATGTCAACGCAGACATCAGCAAACCCTTGCCCAGCGTGAAACGCGTCGTCGTAATGGTGCACGGCCGTTTGCGCGATGCTGATAAATACTTTGAATTGACAATGCGCGCGGCGAAGGCGGGCGCGGTAGGGGCCGAGACGCTGATCATCGCGCCGCAATTTTTGAACAACGCAGACGCGGCGCGACACGATGTCGCCGCCAACGTCGCGCGCTGGAAAACCGACGCGTGGCCCGGTGGTGACGCCGGTCGGGCACCGTTCGCCATAAGCTCATTTGAAGCGCTCGACGGGATCATCACGCAACTTTCGGATCGCACGCGTTTTCCGAATCTCGAGCGCATCGTGATTGCTGCGCATTCGAGCGGCGCGCAGTTTGTGCAGCGCTACGCCGTGGTCGGACGCGCCGACAAGGTGCTTACCGACGCGGGTTTGCATCCGTACGCGGATGGAGTAAATGTGCCAGCGGGCGCGGCGTCTGTGATGCGCATCCGATACGTGGTCGCTAATCCCTCGTCGTATGTGTACTTCGATGCGACGCGCCCGCATGCCGCGACCAATTGTCGCGACGTCAATCACTGGCGCTACGGGTTTGTCGATACGGTGCCGTATGTTCAAGGCGACGTGAAACAAATGCAGGCGCGCTATCTCACGCGTCGCGTAATTTATCTGCTCGGCGACAAAGACACGGACCCTAATCACTCGGCGCTCGACAAGTCTTGCATGGCGGAGGCGCAAGGCGTGCACAGACTTGAGCGCGGCAATAACTACTTTGCACACATGCAAAAAGTAGCTGCTGCGCAGAACGTCAGTTTGCGCCACACTCGCGTCGAAATCCCCGGTGTCGCGCACAACGCCGATCGCATGTTTAACTCCGCCTGCGGCATCAGTGCGTTGTTTGACGCGCCGGGCTGCGATTTGAAACTACCAGATGCGCCACCGGCCGCAGCCGTGACGCCGGGAGCGCCGTCGCTGCCTGCTGCAGCAGTCTCAGCGAACGTTCAAAAGGCGCGCTAGATCGCGCGCGATTACGGGTCTAAGACTGTGACTGCGATTGGCTCACCTGCGTCGACTTCGTGGCTGGTGATGCGGTGGCCGCTGGTTTTGTCTCTTCCAGCGGCATCACAGTGACCGCGACAGAAAGCTCGTGTGAGCCGCCGCCACGGATCACGCCGCGCAGTGGCGGAACATCGCTGTAGTCGCGACCGTACGCCAGTGTGACATGGCTTTCACCCGCCAAGCAATCATTGGTCGGGTCGAAATCTAGCCAACCGGCGCTCGGGCAGTACACGCTCACCCAAGCGTGAGACGCGTCCGCGCCGATGAGCCGAGGTTTGCCTGGCGGCGGCTGCGTCAGCAGATAGCCGCTGACGTAACGCGCTGATAATCCCAGCGAGCGGAGTCCAGCGATCATGACCTGTGCGAAGTCTTGGCACACGCCCTTTTTTAGCGAAAGCGCCTCTTGCGGCGGTGTGCTCACATCAGTTGCTTCCGGGGAGTATTCAAACTCCTCGTAGATACGGTGGCACAACGCTTTGGCCAATTCGTACACTGGCATCGAGTTGGCGCTCACCGTCGAAGCGTATTTAGCGAATGTGGGATGCACAGGAGCCAGCGGCGACGGTTGCGCAAACTCACGCGCAGCATCAAAAGTTTGGCCGCCGGTGTATTGCATATGCTCTGCGACAGCTTCCCACGGCATGCTCTCCGGAAGCGTAACGTGCGACAGTTTGCCCATCATCGAGGCGGGAAGCGTCGGCGTGACGACCACGCTTACGGCGGTCACGCGCAGTTCGGGATGTGGTGTGGCGAGCTCAAAGTACACACGTTCTTGGCCGTAGCTGTCCATGCTGTGCGCTAACGCAGCAGGTTTCGGCTCAATCGAAATGTGATGCGACAACACCTGTTGCTGCGCTGTGGCAATCGGCTTTAGATGCGCGATGTGATGCGCTTGCTCCACTGCGTAGGCGTATTCGTAGCGGGTTTCATGGGTCACTGAGAGCTTCATGCGCCGACTGCCTGCACGTTGCCTTCAGCGTGACTGAAGTAGCGCTGCGATAGCGCGTCTGAAATTGCCCATGCGTCGTGCGTAGCGCCGTGCAGCAACTCGGCGATCGCCGCGGGATCGTTGGCTTGCGCGAGCTTTGCGATGGCGTCTGGTTTCCAATGATGCGGCAAGTTGAACGTTGCCAGCATCGTCGGCAACACACCCTTGGGCGTGTCTTCCATCTTCGCGATGCGACTGGCGAGCGTTTGCGAAATCCACGCTAACGAGCGCGGGTTGTCGGGGTTAAGCGCAAGCAGCTCGAGCAGCGCGTTCGCGTCTCGGCGCTGCAAATAGCGCGAGCGGTAGGTGATGGTGCTGTCAAACAAATTGAGCACCAAAGAGAACCCAATCTCGCTGTCGACCGCACCCGATTCAAAGGCCACCGCAAGCGCCTCTGACAGCACGCTCAGGCGTTCGACGTGACGACCGATGGAAAGTAGGCGCCACCCATCGTCGCGCGTCATGCGATCTGTTTGTGCTCCGGTCATCGCCATCACGTTTGTCGACAGACGCTCTAGCGCTCGCAACGCTTGTTGCGCGGAATAGGTCGGTGCATGCTTGCTCTCAGCACTGTTGGCGCTGATGGCACTGCTGGCACCGGCCGACATCATCGTCTCGAATTCAGCGGCGCTTGCAGCGACCAGTGACCACTGCTCCAGCGCTAACCGCTCGCGCACCGCAAACGCGGCGAACTTTAATGACGAAAGCGTCGCGGCTACGCTGTATGCGCCAAGCTTCGCACTGCGATCAGACAGCGAGGCGATGAGCGCTCGCTCAAACACTTGCGGCGACTGTTTCGGTGTGGGCACTTCTTTGCTGACGAGTCCGTTTGAGAGCGCCAATTTGTGCAGCCACGCGAGGGTTTCGGGGGTTTCTTCCACTTCGCTCGCGAGCGCTTCAAGCGTTACACGCGCAAGGCGCGTGGTGTTCTCAATGCGTTCCGTATAGCGCCCGAACCAGAACAGATTTTCCGCAGCGCGGCTCGCGATTCCGATGGGTGCGCGGTGCGCCGCCAGTGGCGTGAGCATTGTCGGAAGCGGCGCGGCTTCGTCGGTCACGCGCCCGGTGATAACCCATAAATCCGCAGAACTGCCCCCGCGATACATCGACACGACATCTCGCCCCTCGGGTGCAATTCGCGCGAGGCCGCCGGGCATGACATGCCACTTGCCCGGCCCATTCGATAGCGCAAAGACGCGCACCATTGCCGCGCGACTCGCAATGGGGGCGTGCTGCGCTCCTACTGCGGTGCCCGTAGCGAGACCCTGCCAGCTCGGCGTGTGGGAAAGCGGCAAAAAAGCCTGTGCCGAAAAATCTTCCGGTCGCATCGCGATTTTTCCGGTCCACTGTTCGCGCTCTCGTGTTGTGAACGCGCGCGCAATCGCGGGCACAAAGCGGCGGCCGCGATCATTGAACGTCGGCTTCAAGACGTAATCTGAAAGCTGCGGCATCAAGGTCCGCAGCGCAGCACGCTCGCCGCACCACCAACTGGCAATCGACGGAATCGCGAGAGGCTGCCCGAGGAGCGCGCGGCAAATTTTGGGCAAAAACCCCAGAATCGCGGCCGATTCTAGGAAGCCCGTACCCGGCGCGTTCGCGAGCACCACATTGCCCGCACGATATGCCTGCATCAAGCCCGGAATGCCGAGCGCCGAATCCGCGCGCAATTCCAGTGGGTCAAGAAAATCATCGTCAAGACGCCGCAAAACGACGTCAACAGGCTCCAAGCCTTTGAGCGTTTTGATCCAGACATGCTCATCACGCACCACCAAATCGCCGCCCTCGACGAGGGCAATGCCGAGATAGCGCGCAAGATAGACATGCTCAAAATACGTTTCGTTGTACGGCCCCGGCGTGAGCAAAACCACGCGCGCGCCTCGTCCGGCTGCGCTGTGCGCGATCAGGCTAGAAATAAGCGCTTTGTAGCTAGCGGCGAGTTTGTCAACGTGCAATGCACGAAACGCTTCCGGGAACAGGCGCGAGACGATCATGCGGTTTTCGAGCGAATAGCCCAAGCCCGATGGCGCTTGGGTGCGCTGCGACATAACCCACCAATTGCCATCCGGCCCGCGCGCCATGTCGAAGGCCGCGACATGCAGAAAGGTTCCGCCGCGAGGTTGAATGCCGTGAGCGGGCCGCAGGTACGCCGGGTGCCCTTGAATGAGCGCGGTAGGCAGCATGCCGCCGCGCACCAAGCGCTGCTCGCCGTAAATATCGGCGAGCATTAGGTTCAAAAGTTCAGCGCGTTGCGCCACACCCCGCTCGAGCTGCGCCCACTCCGACTGATCCATGATCATCGGCAGCAAATCTAGCGACCACGGACGCGACTGTCGGCCTTCGCTCTCTAGCGCGTCGGTGTAGAGGTTGTAGGTGACGCCGTTGTCTTCGACTTTTCGGCGCAACGAACCGTTGAGCTCTTCAAATTTCGCCAACAGCGCGTCGAGCGGTTCACCCGCCAACAATGCGGCAGCTTCGCCGGTCGGCAATGACGCAAGCGCTTTCTCGAAAAAAACGCGCCACGTTGGTGCTAACGCCTCGCCTTTACGCAAACTGTCCAGATGCCCGGCCGGTGCGCGCTTAGCCAACTGAGCCAACGCTTCGATTACGGCGGTAGTGCGGTCGCCAGCGTGTGCTGCGTCGGAATCGAAAAGGGAACTCATGCTGCTAGTTTAGCGAGTGAATCGGCGAGGCTCAAAACATTCGCAAACACGATGATTCAATCCACGCGTTGTGCGCGACTATCTCGCTCTCTCTGACCATCACGTTGGCGGCCGCATCGACGGCGCGACGTCAATGAGCATGGCATGGGACAAACACTTTCCGTCGGCCGCGCGGCGGGTAGCGGAGCGCAATTCAGTCGCCGCTAATCCAATTTTTCCAAATTGGCAGCGTCTTCTTTGATCGTCACCCGCCACAGAGTTCGTGGGCACTCGGGTGGGGTGAGCGTGGCCGAGTGCAAGAGGGCGGCGTTATCCCACACCACGATGTCGCCCACGCCGTACGAGAGCGCGTATTGATATTTAGGTTGTGTGGCATGGCGTTTTAGTTCGTCGAGTAAATCGACGGCCTCGTCGTCGGGCATGCCTTCGATCCCGAACGAGCTTCCGGACACTGAATACAACGCTTTTCGTCCGCTGATAGGGTGCGGGCGTGCTATGCGGTGCCGCACCCACTTCATTCTTGCTTCTTGATCGGCCGTCAAGACCGAAGCCACTGTGCGCGAGTTTCGATTCAGATCGTCGCGGTTGCCGTAATGGTGACGCCCAATGAGGGGTTCGATGCGCGTCTTCATCGTTTCCGTCAAGTCGTCGTACGCGGCACACTGGTTAGCGAACAGCGTCGCGCCACCGGTGGATGGCACAGTCAACGAGTAAAGTGTGGTGCAACGTGCCGGGACGTCTAAGTACGAATAGTCGGTATGAAAATAGGTGCCCGCGTCTTGTAGGCCAGTGGGCTGGCCGTCGCGCAGCACGTTCGACAGCACCAAAATATCTGGCTCGGCAGGATGGTGAAACTGATTGATCACATGCGGCTCCGGTTTTCCGAAGCGGCGCGCAAACGCATGAAATTGCGCCGCGTCTAGTGATTGCCCGCGAAGCACCAACACATGATTTTCTAGCCACGCTTTCCACAACGTTTGGAAAGATGCATCGTCAAGGCGCGCCACATCCACATCACGCGTCTCAACTCCAAAACCCGCACACAGTTTTGTGAAATTCATAGCGACTACTTAA
Organism: Casimicrobium sp.; assembly: GCA_036733505.1. GTDB lineage: Bacteria > Pseudomonadota > Gammaproteobacteria > Burkholderiales > Casimicrobiaceae > Casimicrobium. The sequence goes on along the minus strand of DAINAJ010000040.1, from coordinate 6,589 downwards.
GCAAATCGGGCGAAACCCACCGTGGCAGCAACAGCGGTAATTCGGGGAAAACGATCATGAGCACCAGCACCAATAGCATCGGTACCAACATAATCATGGTGTCTTTGATCGCAAATTTGAGCGGAACCTTCGCCACGGCACACGAGACCATCAGGCACATCCCGTACGGCGGTGTAACCAATCCAAACGCCAGCGCCACAATGCCGATGATGGCGAACGATACCGGGTGCATGCCAACGGCAGCCGCCAGTGGTTGCAGCGTCGTGCCTACGATGATGATGGCGGGAATAGCGTCCAGAAAACATCCCACCACGAGAAATGCTCCTGCAATCAGAAAGCCGGTGCCGATGAGGCCCAACTCCCACCCTTGAACACCAGAGAGCACAGCCTTGGGGATTTGGTAGTAAGCAAGCAACCATCCAAACACAGACGCGGTACCAACGCAAAAAAGCGCAACCCCGGAGAGCTTGCCGGTTTCGATGATCGCCTGGTACAGTTGTTTCAGGTTCATCTCGCGGTAATAAAACAGCGACAAGGTCGCGGCATAGAGCACCGCGATTGCAGCGGATTCGGTCGCCGTGAACCAACCGGCGAGGATTCCACCCACAATGATGAGCGGTGTCATTAACGCGGGAATTGACGTGAATGTGGATTTGACGATTTCTTTAAACGTCGACCGCGGATACACCGGGTAGTTGCGACGCTTCGCGTACGCGTGCACCGTGGCCATTTGCGCGAGACCCAGCAACACGCCCGGCAACACGCCCGCGAGATACATTGCGCCAATCGAGGTCGAGATCACGCCGCCCCATACCACCATCAAAATCGAAGGCGGAATAATCACCGCAAGCACGGCAGAGACGGCCGTAATGGCAATTGAAAACGAAAGGTCGTAACCCTCTTTTACCTGCGCCTGAATAAAGAGCTTGCCTTGGCTTGCGGCGTCGGCAGTGGACGATCCGGAGATTCCTGCGAAAAAAATCGAGAGCAGCACATTGATTTGCGCCAAGCCGCCGGGAAAGTGCCCCACGAGCGCCCGTGACATCCGCATCAGCCGATCCGTAATTCCGCCGACGTTCATCAAATTTGCAGTGAGCAAAAAGAATGGTACCGACAACAAAATAAACGAGTTGTACGACTTAAACATCTCGTTGAAGATCACCATCGGTGACAGTCGTGGCTCAATGATGAGCACGGGCAACGAAGCAAGACCCAACGCGAAAGCAACGGGCACCCGGAGCACCAGCAGCAAAAAGAAGCCGCCAAACAGAACCCACGCTGCGTTGCCTGATGAGAGAACGGCGGCGCTATTCATGGCGTTCTCCGTCGATACCAATCGCGCCAGCGGCTGTCGTACGCTTCAGGTGCGGGTTCTTGAAATCACGCCAATCGCTGCGGAAATGATCCATTTGGAATAGAAACCACGACAGCCCGGTTATTGGCCATGCGATAAATATTAGCCACATCGGCAGATCCGCCAGCTCTGAGGTTTGATTCCAACCAAATCGCGTGAACTCCACGCCCCACCAAATGACAACCGCCGTAAATATCAGCGTCAAGGCATTGGCCACCAATCGCAGCAACGCATTTTTGTGCGGCGACAAATCGGGAAACACATCGACATCAAAGTGCAAACGATCACGCACGCCTATCATCGCGCCCAGCATCACCATCCACACGAAGAAAAAGCGGCTCATCTCTTCCGTCCAGATGTAGCTCGGGATCAGGCTCGTGTAGCGTGAAAAAATTTGCAGCGTTACCGGGATGATTAAAACCGCGACGGTAACCGCCATGATCCACGTGAGCAATTGATACCAGCGATCCAGAAAGCGGGTCATGGCGAACCTTTAATTTGTGTGGCGACGGGCAAGAAAAAAGCGGCGAGCGTCCTAAGACGCATCGCCGTTTGGGTACTCTCCTAGAGGACTACTTAATCGCGTTGATGCGCGCGAAAATGCCGTCGGCGCCGATCTCTTTGGCGTACGTCATCATTACGGGATCCACTGCTTTTTGCATCGCTGCACGCTCTTTAAATGGCACGAGCGTCAGCTTGTTCGCTTTGGCGAGTGCATCGAGCTTCGCTTGATCTTCTGACGACTCAATGTCACGTCCGTACTTGCCCGCTTCTTTGCCCGCCTTCATGATCGCTGCTTGCAAGTCGGCTGGCAACGTCTTGAACGTTTTCGCAGAGAAGCAAATCGGACGAATGGTGATTGCATGTTGCGTGACGTTCAGAAACTTGCCGACTTCATAAAACTTCATGGCCTCGACGCCAGCCGCTTCGTTTTCACCTGCCTGGATCACGCCGTTTTGGATCGCGTTGTAAACCTCGTTGTACGCGATCACGGTCGGTGCCATACCCACCGCGTTGAACGTGCGGCTCCAGATGGGCGCGCCTTGAACACGCACTTTCAGGCCCTTCATCTCCGCCATTGTTGCGAATGATTTCGTCGCGAAAATGTTTCGCGTTCCGCCACCGGCATAGCCAATGAGCATCACGTCGCCTTTTTGCGCGACTTCATCGGCGATGGGCTTGAGCACATCCTGATCCAGCACCTTGTTCCAGTGATTGAGATCGCGGAATAAGAAGGGAGCGTCGATGAACGGAGCCGCTTTGGAAAATGTCGACATATGCGCGGGCGACACGATGGCGTAGTCCACCGCCTTGCCTTGGTTCATGTAGGCAAAGTAATCCTTCTCTAAACCCAACTCGCTGTTTCGGTGCAACACGAAATTGATCGGCTTGCCGTAGTACTTTTTGACCAACTCCTCGAATTTCAGTAACGAGCGATTGAACGCATGATCGTCGGCAAATTGCACCGCACCGTGAAGGGTGATCGGCGCTTGCGCCACGGTTGGCATCGCGGTGGTCGCGAGCCATGCCACAGACATTGCGCCCGCGACGCGGCCGAGCTTGTTCCAGACTGTCATAGTGCCTCCTTGATTGATGTGGGCCATGTGATCAACGTCACAACAGCGGTAGCCAACCCTGCATTGGCTTCACACAAGAAGAGTTTCATAGCGCGTCGGGACTGTCAATGCGTCGTGTCGGTCGTGCGCGGAGCGATCGTCACGCAACGAGATAAATGGAACCTTTCGCCGGCCGCTTTTGAGTGCTGCGGCGCATCAAATTGCCAGCGTGACGTCTGTGGTCTTCGCTCTGGCGTCGGCGGTGGCGAGGCAACTGTCATAAGATAACTACGATTTTTTCACTCCGACGCCCGTCGTTTCGCACTTATTCATGTTTGATCGCATCCGCGAAGATATTCAGGCCATTCGCAGCAAGGACCCGGCCGCGCGCTCGGGCCTCGACATTTGGCTCTCGTACCCTGGGTTCCACGCTATCCGTTTCCATCGCGTTGCAAATGCGCTGTGGCGTGGCGGCTTTAAGCGCACGGGGCGTTGGGTGTCACACTTGTCGCGATTTTTCACGGGCATCGAAATTCATCCCGGTGCGTTTATCGGGCGTCGCGTGTTCATCGACCACGGTATGGGTATCGTGATTGGCGAGACGGCCGAAGTGCATGACGATTGCACGATTTATCAAGGCGTCACGCTCGGCGGAACGTCGCTGGAGCGCGGCGCGAAGCGCCACCCGACTTTGGCTAAGGGCGTAATCGTTAGCGCGGGCGCGAAAGTGCTTGGCAGCTTTACGGTGGGTGAGGGCGCGAGCGTGGGCTCCAATTCGGTGGTGCTCAAAGCCGTGCCGGCCGGCGCCACGGCAGTTGGCATTCCAGCACGCATCATCACCAAAGAAACCAAAGAAAAGCGCGAAGTCACCGCGCAGAAAATCGGCTTCTCGGCGTACGGCATTTCGGCGGATCTCGACGACCCACTGGTGCAAGCGATCCACAAGTTGCTCGATCACAGCGCTGAGCTTGATGCGCGCCTGAACGCGATTTGCGGAGCCCTCGAAAAGCAGGGCGTGGACTGCGCATCGCTGCGCGGCGCGGCGGTGGATACGAAGGGAATTGACAAGTTGTTGGATGCTGACTAGCGGCGATTAGGGAGCGGTGGCCGGGAATCGGTGAGCGATCATGTCCAGTTATTTGCCGTCATCCTCGCGAAGCGGGGATCCAGAACGTGGCAAGGTGCTCTCTCGATTCGAACGCGCTGCACTGAGTTACGTCCTCGATCGCCTGCTCGCCGAGGATGACGGCATTACGGGCGCTGCGTGAATCGCTCTCGTCCAGCTGCACACGTTCCGAGAATATTTTCCCCTCGACGGAATAAACGGGGCGAAACGGGTGTTTACCGTTATGCGATCCCGCTTTATCCTATGAGGACACTTTTAT
>DAINAJ010000040.1:0-2194 GCA_036733505.1 Casimicrobium sp. | reverse complement strand
GAAACGGGTGTTTACCGTTATGCGATCCCGCTTTATCCTATGAGGACACTTTTATGCGTATCAAATCTTTTCTCGTCGCTGCGTTCGGCGTAGCCGTGCTGGCTGGCTGCGCGACGATGGCTGCGGCTCCGATCAAAACCGCTGGCGGTGTGCTGACGGGCGACAACGGAATGACGCTCTACACGTTCGACCGAGATACCGCCGGTAGCGGCAAGAGTGTATGTAACGGGCCTTGCGCGACCAACTGGCCGCCGCTCTTGGCTGCCGACGGTGCGACGGCCGCTGCGCCGTACTCGATCGTCACACGCGACGATGGCAAGAAGCAATACGCGATCAACGGCAAGCCGCTGTACTTCTGGGCGAAAGACACCAAGCCGGGCGACAAAACCGGTGATGGTTTCAACAAAATTTGGCGCGTAGCCACGCCGTAATGTGTAGACGAGCGTTCGATGGGCGTTGAACAGGCGCTGCCGCACATTCCGCGGCTTCGGCGTTACGCGCGACTGCTCACGGGCAGTCGCGAGCGCGCCGACGATCTGGTGCAAGACACGCTCGAGCGCGCTTGCCGAAAATGGTCGCTGTGGCGGCCACAACCCAGTTCGGCGCTTGTCGGCAGCGCAGAGAGCACCGGCCTGCGCGGCTGGTTGCTCTCGATGATGCACAACGTGCACATCAATCACGTGCGCACTGAAATGCTTGAAGAGGCGTTAGATGACGAATTGGACGCTTCAGCTGGCCTAGCATTGGGCGACACCGCGCAGCAGTCCGCGACCCGCATGGACATTGAGGCGGCGCTGGCGCAGCTGAGCCCGACGTTGCGCGAAGTCGTGCTGCTAGTGTGCGTAGAGGAATGCTCGTATGCCGAGGCGGCGAGCATCGCCGGCGTGCCAGTTGGTACCGTCATGTCCCGACTCTCACGCGGCCGCGAAAAACTGCGCGAACTGATGTCTACGGACGCTGCGAGCGAGAGCGCCGCACGACCAAACTTGCGAGTGATCAAAACCGCACAGGCTGTAAATGAAAATTGAACATTCCGATTCAACTGCAGTGACCGAAGCCGATTTGCATGCGCTGGTTGATGGTTTGCTGCCCGCCGCGCGTATCGAAGCTGTCACTATGTGGCTGCGCGAACATCCGGCGGACGCGGCGCGCGTCGCGGCATGGCAGGCGCAGCGCGCGCAGCTGCAGGGCTTGCATCGCGGCTTGCTTGACGAGGCCGTTCCGACTGCGCTCACCGACGCGTTGCGCCCCACTTGGCGCCTCGGTTGGCCTTTGCAGATGGCGATGGCTGCGTCGCTCCTTGCTGTCGGTGTGTTCAGCGGTTGGTGGCTACATGCGATGACCGGGACCGCCGCAACTGCAAGCCTCGCGATCGCGACGCCAAGCTTCGTGCAAGAAGCGCGCGTTGCGCATGTCGTCTACACGCCCGAGCAACGCCATCCCGTCGAAGTCGGCGTGGACCAGCGCGAGCACTTGATGCAATGGCTGTCGAAGCGCCTCGGCGCAAAGCTCAGTACGCCGGATTTATCCGCGCTGGGTTTTTCGTTGGTGGGCGGACGATTGCTTCCGGGCACGGAAGGTCAGGCGCGTGCGCAGTTTATGTACGAGGCCACCAGTGGCGAGCGCGTGACGCTGCATGTTTCGGTGTTGGCCGCGAACCAGCAAAGCACCGAAACCGCATTTCGCTTCGCGTCCGACGGTGCGGCACAGAGTTTCTACTGGGTTGACGGTCGTTTTGGTTACGCGCTGACCGGTACCCAAAGCAAGGACAAGTTGGCTGTGTTGGGCGAGCGGGCGTATCAGCAACTCACTGTTTCGCACACCTCGGGAAGCAAGCCCTAACCGTTTGATTTGGAATAAGAAAACGCCAAACGAGGCGATTACGTCTGTGCGCTGCAACATAAAATTGAGAGAATTCAACATCTTGCATGCAGTCAACCGTGGACATGATCGTAAATCCCGCCATCCCTGAAGCTCTCAACGCCGCTGGCGCGCCCATCGAGGCCGATGCCGTTATCGTGGGCGCTGGCCCCGTTGGCTTGTTCCAAGTGTTCGAGCTTGGCCTCTTAGAAATCAAAGCGCACGTCATTGACGCGTTGGTTCAAGCCGGTGGCCAGCCCATCGAGCTCTACCCTGACAAACCGATTTACGACATCCCCGCGATTCCGGTGTGTACCGGCCAAGAGCTGACCGA
>DAINAJ010000039.1:18225-19960 GCA_036733505.1 Casimicrobium sp. | reverse complement strand
GACGGCGGCTGGTTTGGTGAAACCTTGCAAGGCTTCGCGGGTTGGATGTTTATCGGCTCGGTGATTCTGATTTTGTTTCGCGTGTGGACGCGGCCGCTCATTGCGCCGCCGGTTAATCGCACGACGATTTGGGCGGTGCGGATTCCGCTCTTGCTTTACGCGAGTGCCATCGTGTTTCAGGTGTGCTTGGGGCATCCGATTGAGATTCGGGTGATTGCGATTTTTGCGATGGGGTTGCCGCTGTTGATCGCCGCGAACGCGTATCGGCAGTGGGCGAGGGCGGCAGACATTGGGGGCGCTGAATGACACTGACGGATGCTGAGCTTGATGCATTCACTCGCATCGCCGACCCGCTCGCGGACGATACGGCGGCGGCGATTATTGGGCCGTGGGCGGCGGACGATGCGTTGCTTGGTTGGGCCGAACGTGTCGCTCGCGTGGGTGCGGCCAATCGACTGATTGCGCAGTGGACGAGCAATGGCGCGCTCGAGAGTTGGCCGGGGCCGGATGTGCAGGGCGACCCGGACATGCTTGCGGCGATGCAACGATACGTGGCCGAGGCGCGTGTGCTGCCAGCGTGGGTGGACGCGGCGAAGGTGGCGCATGCCGAGACGCTGTTCATGGACTACGGGCCGCTGTCGTGCACGTTGCTCTTTTGCGCGAGTTTGCCGGAGTGTTACTACCTGCCCGATCTCGCGGAGGTTTTGCACATCACGGGTCAACTGGAAAACAACACGGACTACCGCGTGCGGCTCACGGCGGCGATGGTGTTTCCGGTGATGATGAAGGGCGGGCTGACGACGCCGGAGGGTGGAGGCATCGCGCAGGTGCTGAAGGTTCGCTTGATCCACGCAATGGTTCGAAACCTGATTTTGCGCGGCAATCCGTCGTCGTCGTCGGGGCTCGTGGCGGCTTTGCCGACGGCGGTGGCGACACCCGGCAACACTGAAGCGCGCGGGATTTTCGATGCGTTGCTGCGGCACGGTTGGGACGTTGAGCAGCAGGGGCAACCGTGCAGTCAGTTGCAGCTGGCGTACACGTTGTTGACGTTCAACTACGTGTTCCTGAACGGCATGCGCACCTTACGTGTGCCGCTCTCGGCAACCGATGAAGAGGCGGTGTTGCACGCGTGGAATGTGTCGGCGCATTCGTTGGGTGTGCAGCGCGAGCTGATGGTGGAAAACATGGACGACGCGCGGGCGCTGTTCGAGCGCATGCAGGCGCGCTACGCGGCGTTGCGCACGGGCGCGGAGGATGCGCGTCCGGCGTTGGGTGGTGCGTTGATGGATACGTTGGCGGCCACCATCAAGTTGCCGGTGGTGCGCTATTTCCCGATTCCGATGGCGCGTTTGCTGTGCGGCGCGAAGACGGCGCGTGCGGTCGGCATCAAGGCGCGCTCGACGATTATTGCTGACGTGTTTTTCTGGATCACGCTCGGTTTGGCGTGGGTGATTGATGCGGTCGTCCGAGTGTTTCGGCCGCAGTTTTCGATCACGCGCATGATCACTCGTGTGGTGGGTTATCACTTGATGAGCGAGTTTTTGATGAGTCAGACGCGACCGCTTCGATTGCCAGGAACGCTCAACGCGCAGATGCTGGAGACGATCCAAGCGTGGAGCGACGACCCAAGAGCCGCGTCGTGGATCAACCGCATCGAAGACAAGCTCACCACGCGTGGTGTGTGGGGCGGGGGCACACAATCGTGACTCGCGCAACCGGCGACGTGACCCAGCGA
>DAINAJ010000039.1:16321-18125 GCA_036733505.1 Casimicrobium sp. | reverse complement strand
TGTGGGGCGGGGGCACACAATCGTGACTCGCGCAACCGGCGACGTGACCCAGCGAACGCGCGCGCGATCTACGTTGGCCTGGATCGCGTCGGTGGTGGTGTTCATGATCGCGACGCTGGTGGCTTTGCCGGTAGCGGCGCAAGGCTCCGCCGCGCAGCTCGTGGGTGCGGAGCAATCTTTGCCGTTGTGGTCCGCCGTGCGCGTGTTGCGCGATGTGGAGCGCAACAAAACCATTGATGATGTGCGGCGCACACCTGACGCGTTCACCGCGCCGACCGGAGCGTTTGCCACGTTGGGAACAGCCTCGGGTGTGACGTGGTTGCGCATCCCGCTCTCCGTCACCCCCGAAGCGGCGGGCGAGTGGGTTTTTGATGTGGACTACCCGCCGTTGCAGCAATTAGACATTTACGAAGTGCGTGGCGACGCGGTGGTGCAGCGGTGGCAGTTGGGAAGCCTGCGCTCATTTGCCGAGCGACCGTTACGCAGCCGTAGCCATGCGGTGCCGCTGACGTTGACGGCGGGCGACACGCAGGTAATTTATGTGCGGGCGGCGAGTGACGGCGCGCTGGTGTTGCCGGCGCGCTTGAGTCGGCCTGCGGCGTTTCACGCGGCAGCGCTGCAAGAGCAGATGGTGCAGGGCGTGTTGATCGGCGTGGCGTTGATGTTGTTGGCGTATAGCTTGATTCAGTGGGCGTTGCTTCGGGAGCGTGAGTACCTTTCGTATGCCATTCTGGTGTTTGGCAGCGTGCTGTTTTCGATGTTGCAATTTGGTACCGGCGCGCAGTTTCTGTGGACCGATGCGTTTTGGTTTCAGCGCCACGCGGCGGGCATCGGCTCGCTGATTGCAACGCTTGGTGCGTTTCTGTTTTTCTATCAAGTGTTGGCGGACGAGAAGTCGCCGCGATGGTTTCGTGTGGTTATGCCCGGCGGCGCGTGGTTTTGCGTGGTGCTGTTGTCGGTGTACTGTTTGGATGCGTTCGACAATCGTGCGTTGGTCGCGATCATCGCGGTGCTCGGGCTGGTGCCCGCGTTGTTGGCGCTTCCGATTGCGATGCAGCGCGCGTGGCGTCGCGATGAGGTGGGCGTGGCGCTGGTGTTGGCGTGGTTGGTGTACACCATTGGCACCTTCATCATCACGGGCGTGATTCGCGGACAGATCGGCGCGAGTTTTTGGTCGTTGCACGCGTTTCAGATCGGCGCGACGCTCGACATGCTGATGTTCATGTATGTGTTGGGACAACGCACGCGCTCGATTCGGCAGGCGGCGCAGCGCGCGGCCTATGAGAAAGAGATTTTGTTGTCGATGGCGTACACCGATGCGTTGACGGGATTGGCGAACCGTCGCGGCCTCACCGACGCGCTGAGTGCGGCGATGAAGGGGGCGCGTCCGGGCGCGATGGTCGGTTTGTTCGTGCTCGACCTTGATCGCTTCAAGCCGGTGAACGATCATTACGGTCACGACGTTGGCGACGATTTGTTGCGCGTCGAGGCCAAACGTTTGCGCGCGGCGGTGCGCGAGCACGACACCGTCGCGCGCACGGGCGGCGACGAGTTTGTGGTCGTGGTGACGGAGTTGGGCGGCGAAGCGGAGGCCGATCGGATTGCCAACACATTGGTGTCGGAGCTCTCGAAGCCGTTATCGCTCGCGGCCGTGAGTGGCGGCCCGCTGGTCGTCGGCGTGACCGTGGGCTACGCGCTCGCCCCAACGCAGGCAACTGATCCACATGCGCTCATGCTGATCGCCGACCGGGCGATGTACGAGGGCAAGCAGGGCGGGCGCAATCGAGCGGTGAAAGCGGTGGAG
>DAINAJ010000039.1:7405-16221 GCA_036733505.1 Casimicrobium sp. | reverse complement strand
GCGTTGAGCGAATGCGTGAAGGCGTCGCGTACAGCGGTGTTCCATGCGAGCGCTTCGGGAAGGTGGCGATAGCCTTCAATCGGTGGCTGCCACGGGTTTGGCGGGCCAACGAGATTGCCGTCGTCGATGACATTCAAGCCACGCGCAGCGAGTGCGGTCGCGAGCCCCGCCACACGTAGCGCCTCGGGCCCCATCGATGCGCCGCGCGAGCCGGCGCCAATGTCCGTCGGAGCGCCCATCAGGCGAAGCGTGGGATGATTTTTCATGGCGGGATTGTAGGGTGCGGTGCGGGCGCTTTGGGAGCGGGCATGCCCGCGATGGGCGTTTCGATCGCGCACAATCGCAGGTATGCCCGCTCCCACAGAATTGCGCTAAGTCAGCAGGCTCGCGAACCGCGCGAAATCGATGTTGCCACCCGAGAGCGTGACTGCGACGCGCTGACCGGCGAACTGCGTGCGGTTGTGCATGAGTGTGGCGAGTGCACACGCGCCGGACGGCTCAAGCACGACTTTCATGCGCTCGAACGCGAAGCGCATCGCGTCAATCACCGTCGCGTCGGACGTTGTGAGAATGTCGGTGACGTGCGAGCGGATCACGTCGAACGGATGTACGCCGACGGCTTGCGTTTGCTGACCGTCGCAGATGGTTTTCGGCACGTCGATGCTTACGATCTTGCCGGTGCGTAGAGACTGCTGAACGTCGTTGCCCGCTTCGGGCTCCGCGCCGTAGACCTTGATGTTGGGCTGTGTCGCTTTCGCTGCGACCGCGCAGCCTGAGAGAAAGCCGCCGCCGCCGGTGCAGACGATGAGCGCATCAAGGTTCGGAATTTCTTCACAAATTTCGAGCCCACACGTGCCTTGTCCAGCCATGACCGGCAGGTAGTCATACGGCGGAATGAGCACCGCGCCGCGCTCGTCGGCGTAGCGCTTCGCCAGCGCCGAACGATCTTCTTTGTAGCGGTCGTAGGTGATGACTTCAGCGCCGTAGCCGCGCGTGGCATCGAGCTTCATCTGTGGCGCATCCGAGGGCATCAGGATCGCAGCCTTGCATCCGTGCAGTTGCGCGGCGAGCGCAACTGCTTGCGCGTGATTGCCCGACGAAAACGCGAGCACGCCGCGCGCACGCTCAGCGTCGGTTAGCGCGTTAATCGCGTTGTAACCACCCCGAAACTTGAACGCGCCCATCCGCTGAAAGTTTTCTGCTTTGAGAAACACGTCGCACCCGAGCATCGCGTTGAGCGTGGAGCTAGTGAGGATCGGTGTGCGATGCGCTACGCCGTTGAGGCGCGCGGCGGCGGATTGGATGTCTTGGAATTGCAGCATGGTGAATTGTAGAAATGTGCGCGCTCGGAAGGTGGAGCGCTGTTACCTAATTAGAGTGTGCTGCACTTGCCGTGCTGCCGCGAACGATCAATTCGAATGGCAGCAGGGTTTGGGTGCGGAGCGGGTGGCCTGCGAGGGCGGACAAAACCTCCTGGGCTGTGACTTTGCCGAGCGTTTGCGTTGGTAGGCGAATGGTGGTCAGCCCGGGATTGATCGCTTCGGCGAGCTCTTGGTCGTCAATGCCGCAGATAGACAACGCTTCCGGAACACGCAGTCCCCGGCGCTGCGCCTCTAGGAGCGCGCCCGCGGCGAGCAAGTCGTTGCCACACAAAATGGCCGTGGGAGGCGTGCTGGTTTGCATGAGCGCACACAGGCCAGCGCGCCCGCCGTTGAGGTTAAAAGTTTGTTCGGTCAAGGCGGTATCACTGAGGGTTAGGCCGGCAGTCTTGAGCGCTTGGCGCACGCCTTCAATGCGGCTGCGGGCGCGATCGTTGTGCAGCGTCAGGCCGGAGATTACGCCGATGTGTCGGTGCCCTAGCGCGAGTAAATGCTCGGTTGCGGCGCGTGCCACGGCAACGTTGTCGAAGCCAATCGAGGGCAGGCGCGGGTCGCATGACCAAGTCAGGAGCGCGGGCTTGTCCCACTCCTTGAGTAGTCGCCAGAGATCGCGGTTATGGTCGGTGCCGACTAGTACGAGGGCGTCAACGCCGCGCTGTTGCAAGCGCTTGACGACTTCAAGCTCGGTGTTGAGGTCGTATTCGTGACTCGCCACGAGTAATTGGTAGCCAGCGTCGGCTAGTGTGGTTTGCAGCGCTTGTGTGCTGCGGGCAAAGATAGCGTGGTCTAGGGTAGGGATAACGCAGCCTACCGAGTACGAGCGACGAGAGGCCAGCGTGCGCGCAGCGGCGTCCGGCTGGTAGTCAAGCTGCTTGATGGCCGCGCCTACGCGTTCGCGGGTATCTGGGCGGACCACATCGGGTCGACTCAGTGCGCGCGAAACCGTCGCAGTAGACACGCCGGCAAGCTGCGCCACGTCCTGCAGAGTGCTTTTCTTAGTCATAGCCGCAGCATGCCATAAGCGCGTTTTCGGGCGACAGTTGGATGGGCGTGCTGCGCATGAATACGAGTTTTGCCGGTTCGCGTGATGACCCCATTGACAGAAGGTTACGTTTGTAAGACATTAAATGCAAGCGCTTGCATTTTGTGAGCGGCAGAGGACGGCAGGAGATGCTCTTTGGCTTGGCTTATCGGTAGAAAAGCGCGGCAGGTCGGTGTCGGACTGGGCACGGTTTTGATCGTGGCAGTGCTTTGGCATCTATCCACCGGCGTGTTCGGCTGGATCAGCCCGGCGCGCTTCCCGCGTCCGGACGAAGCGTTGAAGGCGTTTCAGTTTATTCAGGCCGAGGGCTACGGCAACGGTCGCTTGCTCCAGCACGTACTTCACAGCCTGATGCTGGTGGCCAAAGGATTTGCAGTGGCGGTGGCCGTCGGGGTGCCGTTGGGCTTGCTGATGGGGTACTCGCGGCGCGCTGAGGCCTTTTTGAATCCCGCGTTTTTGTTGTTGCGCCCGATTCCGCCGCTGGCGTGGATCCCGCTCGCGATCGTCTGGCTGGGGTTGGATGATGGCTCCAAGATCTTGGTGATTTTTGTGGCGGCGTTCGTGCCGTCGGTCATCAATAGCTACACGGGTGTGCGCAATATCGAAACGCCGATGATGGAAGCCGCGCAGATGTTGGGCGTCAAGGGCTGGCGCTTGGTTCGAGAGGTGCTGGTGCCGGGCAGCTTGCCGATGATTTTCACGGGGCTTCGCTTGTCGTTGCAGGCGAGTTGGACTACTTTGGTAGCGGCAGAGTTGATCGGGGCGCTCTATGGGCTGGGCAGTATCCTGAACCAAGCCGCACAGGACATTTATCCCGCGATGATTTTGGTGGCGATGGTGTGTGTGGGGGTGTGTGGCGCGTCAACGACATGGCTCCTTGGGCAGATTGAAGCTCGGGCCATGCCTTGGCGCAAGGGTCGGGTGGCGGAATGAACGAGCGACTCTCACGCGCCGAGTTTTGGCGGCTGACGCTGCTGGGCACGCTGGCGTTTTTGGCGGTGTGGTATTTGGCGCGGCTGTTGCATCTCGCGCCACCTCAGTTTTTGCCCATGCCGCACGAGGTGCTGCTGCGCCTGGTTGATTTGTTCCACACGCCGTTTGCTGGGCATGTGTTGGTAGATCACATGCTTGCGAGCTTGGGGCGCTTTGCGATGGGCTTTGGTTTGGCCGCGTTGGTCGGTGTGCCGCTGGGCCTGATGATGGGCTGGTTTGGTTGGCTCGATGACATTGTGTCGCCGTTGTTTGATAGCCTGCGCTTCATCGCGCCGGTGGCATGGGTGCCGTTTGCGGCGCTGTGGTTTGGCACCGGTATCGGTGGTCCCACGTTAATCATCTTCGCCGGGGCGTTCCCGCCGTGCCTCATCAATGCCTATCGTGGCGCCAAGAACGTCGACATCCGTTTTCTGGAGGCCGCGAGCATGTTGGGGGTGGGAAACTTTCGCACTATCTCAGAAGTGCTTTTTCCTGCGGCAGTGCCCTCCATCATCGCTGGCCTGCGCATTGGTGCGGGCTTGGGCTGGATGTCGCTAGTTGGCGCCGAGTTGATCGTGGCTAGCAGCGGCATGGGCAACCTGATTGTTCGAGCGCAAAGCGCGGTGGCGACCGACATCGTAATGGCGGGCATGCTTGCGATTGGTGCTGTGGGCGTCGTTATCGACATCCTGATTCGACGCATTGAAACCATGCTGCTCAAACATCGCCAATCTTGACCGGACTGCCTCCGAGATGCGCTCCCCCTCTTTCGTATTCACCCCTTCAGCAAAGCGCCTTGCCCATGGCCACTATTGAGTTCACCGACGTGTCTCGCGTTTTTCAGCGCGATGGCAAAGATTTTCTGACGCTCGACAACATCAATTTGACGGTCAAGGATCAGGAGTTTGTTGCCATCGTGGGGCCGTCGGGTTGTGGCAAAACGACCTGTATGCGCATGGCCGCCGGGCTCGAGTTCCCGACTGGCGGCACGGTGAAGGTGAATGGCGTTGTGGTTAAGGCGCCGGGGCCGGATCGTGCGGTGGTGTTTCAGCAGTTTGCGCTCTTTCCGTGGAAGTCGGTGTACGAGAACATCGACTTCGGGCTGCGCAGCAAGGGCATCGCACTGGAGCAGCGCCAACAAGTGATCGCCGGATACATCGATTTGATGAACTTGAAGGGCTACGAAAGCGCCTACCCGCACCAGTTGTCGGGCGGAATGCAACAGCGCGTGGCAATTGCGCGAGCGTACGCGCTCGACCCGCAGGTGTTGCTCATGGACGAGCCATTCGGCGCGCTTGACGCGCAGACTCGCGTTGTGATGCAGGAGGAGCTTGTGAAACTCGCCCGGAAAAATCCACGCACGGTGCTTTTCATCACACACGCGGTCGAAGAGGCGGTTTATCTAGCCGATCGCGTGGTGGTAATGACCAGTCGCCCCGGCAAGATCAAAGAAATTCTCGACGTCAAAACCATTCGCGAACAAGAAAACTGGGATCGTCACGCAAAGATTGAAGACGTGATGGACTTGGAGAGTTTTGTTCACCTTCGCACCCGCATCTGGAAGTCACTGCGTGAAGAGCACGCCGGTACAGATCACTAAAACACCACAACCCTAAGGAGAGATTGAGATGAAAGTAACCCGCCTCGCTGCCGCATTGAGCATCGGCTTCGGCCTCATATTAGGTGCCGCTAATGTGGCCTCGGCCCAGGCGCTCACGCCGATCAAGATTAGTTATCAGCCGTCGTTGTACTGGGCGCTGCCATTTCACGTCGCGAGCGAAAAAGGCTGGTGGAAAGAGGTCGGCCTAGCCCCGGAATTCTCCACATTCCCTGCTGGCGTGCCGCAGATCGCAGCCTCGGCTGCTGGGTCGTGGGATGTTGGCGGAACCGGTTCGGTTCCGGCCGTGCTTGGGCATGTTCGCTTTGGCATTAAGACCATCGGTCTAACCAACGACGAGTCTGCCGCTAACGGCTTGGTGGGAAGTGGCAAAGCCGCAGCCGAGTTCGCCAAAGACCCGGCAGCCGCGCTAAAGGGGAAGACCATCACGCTGACCCAAAACTCTACCGCGGACTACGCAGTTCAGGCGTGCCTGAAGAAGTACGGGCTCAAGAAGGCCGACGTGGTTATGAAAAACATGGGTCAAGCGGAAATTATTTCGGCGTTATCGTCCAATAACTCAGACTTGGCTGGCATGTGGGCGCCGAACACTTACACGGTGGAAGAAAAGGCCGGCGCGAAGATGCTTTGCAGTGGCAAAGACAGCGGCGCGTTCGTGCCGGGCGCGCTCATCGCGCGCGGTGATTACGCCAAACAAAATCCAGAAAATGTGGCTAAATTCCTTGCGGTTTTTTTGCGCGCACAAACGTGGATGAATGCCAACCGTGCGGAGTCGGTGCGGATGATGAAAGACTTCTACGCCAAGGGCGGCGTCAGCATCAGCGAAGCGGCGATGAACAAAGAATTCGATTCGCGTCCGACTTACAGCTTGCAGCAGCAGCTCGCCGCGCTTGATCGCAAAGGTGCTAAGGCCTCGCAGATGGAAGCGTGGTTCAACGATCTGTCTGCGTTTATGCGCGACACCGGCGCGGTGCAACAGGTGCCAAACGCCGCCGATTTCGTGACCGGCGAATATTTGCAGCGCGTGCAAGCTGATCCGAAGCTGCGCGCTATGGCGACTACCGGTAAGTAGCGTAATGACTACCCGCATTAGCCCGACCCGGGTTGATGCGGGCTAAGCACCCTTCTATGGGTTTACTGATGTGCAGCGGCAGCCCTCGTGCGCCGCAGCATGCGAACTTTTTGCCTATTCATCCCTTCATTACTGCCTACTGCTGGAGCTAAACGTGGCGATCACTTACCTAAAAAAAGCGGCTAAGACCCCTGAAACTGAAACGGCTACCGCGCAGCAAGTGGTCACCACCATGTTGGCTGACATCCAAACTCACGGCGAAGCCGCCGTGCGGCGCTACGCGTCTGATCTGGATAAATGGAGCGGCGCGATCATCGTCACACCCGAAGAGATCGCGGCCAACGCGCGCGAGGTGCCCGCACAAGTCAAAGCCGACATCGACTTCGCTATCGCGCAGGTGTCGCAGTTCGCGCAGGCGCAGCGTCAGTCGCTCTCTGAGTTTTCTACCGAATTGCATCCCGGTGTCACCGCGGGACAGCGCGTGATTCCGGTTAACGTGGCCGGTTGCTACGCCCCGGCGGGTCGCTACGCCCACATCGCCAGCGCCTACATGGGTGTGGCCACCGCCAAGGCCGCCGGCGTGAAAACCATCATCGCCTGCTCGGGTCCGTTTCGTGGCGGCCCGATGCACCCGTATCTGCTGTACGCCTTCAATAAGGCGGGCGCGGACGTGATCATGACCTTGGGTGGCGTGCAGGCCATTGCCAGCATGGCCTATGGTCTGTTCACCGGAAAACCGGCCGACGTGATCGTCGGGCCGGGCAACAAATTTGTGGCGGAGGCCAAGCGCACGTTGTTTGGTAAGGTGGGCATTGACGTCTTTGCGGGCCCATCCGAAATCGGCATCATCGCGGATGACTCCGCCGACCCAGACATCGTCGCTAGCGACTTAGTCGGCCAAGCCGAGCACGGCCATGAGTCGCCCGCGTGGCTGTTCACCACCAGCCGCGCCATGGCGGAGGCGGTGATGCAGCGCATGCCCGCGCTGATCGAAAAGCTGCCGCCTACTGCGCGCGACGCTGCGGGTTCGGCGTGGCGCGATTACGGCGAAGTGATTCTTTGCGACAGTCGCGAAGAGGTGGTTGAAGTGTCGGATCGCTACGCCAGTGAGCACTTGGAAGTGCACACGTCGGAGCTTGATTGGTGGCTTGCGCGGCTAACCTGCTACGGGTCGCTGTTCTTGGGCGAAGAGACGACGGTGGCGTATGGCGACAAAGCCAGCGGCCCTAATCATGTGTTGCCGACCAAAGGCGCGGCGCGTTATTCCGGCGGGCTTTCGGTGCATAAATTTCTCAAAACGCTCACATGGCAGCGCATGACGCGCGATGCCGCGCGTGACATCGGGTTGGCTACCGCGCGCATTTCGCGGTTGGAAGGTATGGAGGCGCACGCCCGCACGGCTGACGACCGGCTCGCCAAGTATTTTCCTGGCGAACGCTTTGATCGCGGCACGCCGGTTGAGGTTTAACGTGGAACTCTGCAAGGGTAGGCGACGACTTGGCGTCGCTCGATGCAACGAGGAAGCGCGGCTAAGTCCGCCTACAAACTGCTTAGGCAAACGTGGCAACAATGCATAAAGCGCCTTCGGCGAACGGCAGTGCTTTTGACTTGAGCGGTCGTACGGCATTGGTGACCGGCGGAAGTTCTGGGTTGGGCGAGGCGATGGCACTTGCGCTGGGGCAGGCCGGCGCGCGGGTGCTGTTGTTGGCTCGTCGCGTAGAACAGCTGGAGGCGGCCGCTGAGCGGCTGCGGGCGCACGGCGTCAGGGTCGACGCCTTGGCGTACGACTTGGCGCTTCCCGCGTCGGTGCAAGACGCCGCGCGTGAGGCGCTGGCGATAGCGCCAGTGGACATCTTGGTCAACGCTGCGGGCGTGAACTTGCGTCAGCCTTTTGCGGAGGTTACACCGGAGACTTGGGGCATGCAGTTGCAGCTCCATCTCGGGGCGCCGTTTTTCCTAACGCAGGCACTTGCGCCGACCATGAAAGCGCGCGGCTGGGGCCGCATCATCAATATCGCGAGCCTGCAGAGCTATCGCGCGTTCGCTAACAGCGCGCCCTACGGTGCGGGCAAGGGCGGCATCGTGCAGCTCACGCGCGCCATTGCGCAAGAGTGGGGGCGCTTTGGCATTACCTGCAACGCCATCGGCCCGGGTTTTTTCCCCACAGCGCTGACCGCCCCGGTGTTTGCAGACCCTACGTTGGCGCAGCGTCACGCCGACCAAACCTGCCTTGGGCGTAACGGCGAGTTGGCTGACATTCACGGACTGACCGTGTTTCTTGCTAGCAATGCCTCGGCCTACTTGACTGGACAAACCATCATGCTCGATGGGGGATATACCGCCAAATGACCACCGACAACCCACACGACGCGTTTTGGATGCCGTACACGCCCAATCGCCAGTTCAAGCAAGCGCCGCGCATGCTGCACTCGGCCGAAGGGGTTGCGTATCGAGACGCCCAAGGCCGCGAGATTCTCGATGGCACCTCGGGACTCTGGTGCGTGGGGGCGGGTCACCGTCACCCGCGCATTAGCGCCGCGCTAAAGCAACAAATCGATCAGCTCGATTTCGGCTCGAATTTTCAGGTCGGGCATCCGGGCGCGTTTGCGCTGGCGGAGCGCATCGCGTCAGTGGCGCCCGAGGGGTTAGATCGTGTGTTTCTGGTCAACAGCGGTTCTGAGGCGTGCGACACCGCGTTGAAAATCGCGCTGGCTTACTGGCAGGCGCGCGGGC
>DAINAJ010000039.1:0-7305 GCA_036733505.1 Casimicrobium sp. | reverse complement strand
GAGGCGTGCGACACCGCGTTGAAAATCGCGCTGGCTTACTGGCAGGCGCGCGGGCAGGGCGAGCGCAGCTTGTTTATTGGGCGCGAACGCGGTTTTCACGGCGTAGGCTTTGGCGGTATTTCGGTGGGCGGCATGACCAACAACCGCCGCGCGTTTGGTTCCGCGATGTTGCGCAGCGACCATCTGCGCAGCACGTGGGACCCGTCTCAAGCCTTTATTCGTGGTCAACCCGCGCACGGTGCGGACATGGCCGACGAACTGGAAAATCGCATCATCGCTCTGCACGGCTCCAACACCATCGCCGCCGTCGTGGTTGAGCCGATGGCCGGGTCGACCGGCGTCTTGGTGCCGCCCGTGGGTTACTTGCAGCGACTGCGAGAGATTTGCGATCGGCATGGGTTGCTGCTTATTTTTGACGAGGTCATCACCGGCTTTGGTCGCCTCGGGCATTGGTTTGCGGCGCAGCGTTTTGGCGTCGTGCCCGACATGATTTTGTTCGCCAAAACCGTGAGCAACGGCGCGGTGCCGCTCGGCGGCGTGCTGGTCAAGCGCGAAATTCACGACACCCTTATGCGCGGGCCGTTGCATCTCGCCGAGCTGATGCACGGCTACACATGCTCCGGTCACCCGCTGGCCTGTGCGGCGGGCTTGGCCATGATTGATCTACTCGAAGACGAGCAGCTGATCCAACAAGCCGACGCTCTGAGCCAACCGTTTGAAGACGCAGTGCACGCGCTGCGCGCCGTGCCGGGCGTGGTCAGCGTGCGCAACATTGGCTTGGCCGCTGGCATCGAGCTCGCACCGCTGCCAGGTCAGCCCGGTCTGCGCGGCGCGCAAGTTCAGGAAGCCGCGTTTCACGCTGGCCTACTCACCCGTGCTCCCGGCGACGCCGTGGTGCTTGCGCCACCCTTCATCAGCACACGCGAGGATATCGGTCGCATGGTTGATCGACTAGCGCACGCTATCAGAAGTTCGCATAGCGAGGCTGCGGCGGTGTAGCGTGCTTGGAGTGGTGGGTGGGCATTTAGTGGTCCGCTTTTCTGCCACCTTTCGTCCGGTAACTTACGTTTGGAGTGCAGTTTTGCGCGTCGAGCGACAGCCATACGGGGCTCGCGGCCGTATTTTGGCTTAAGTCAACACTGACAATAAGTCAGCGCAAAGCCAGCAGGAATAACGGTTTGCGCTCGAAAGCCGTGTCGGCAAATTTCAAGCGCATGCGCAGACATTTCGCGTGACGCGGCAGCGCTACGACGCGTCATGCGCGTCGTCACCACGACCGTCGGAACCGCAAGCGTTCCGACCTACGGCACTATTGCTGCAACGACATCCCGCATTGGGTGACCAAGTAATCTCGAATCAGCGGCCAAGTGTTGCGTGTGGCGGTGGGCGGGAAGGCAACGCCGTTGACGACCGCGCTGCCGGTAATTCCGAGGGCTACACGATTTCCGATCAGCATGTCGGTGGTGGCGAGCACTGAGCCGTCGCCGTCAATGTCCAGCTTGCAGTTTTGATAGCCAAACGGCCCGCCGTCGTAGCGCGCGACACAGAATTCGGTGTAGGTGCCGTTGCGGCAGTTTCCCGCCAGCAAAACCCTACCGTCGGGTTGCAGGGTCATGGCAGTGCTAGTGTCGTCGCTGCTGCCGATGGCGGTGATGACCTTGCCGGTGCTGTTCCACGTGGTGTCAAGCGTGCCGTTGGAGTTATAGCGCGCGGCGCAGAAGTCGTTGTTGGTGCCGTTGTAGCAGTAGCCGGCCAGCAGCACCTTACCGTCGGGTTGCAAAGTTATGGCGCCAGCAGAATCGTAGCCGCTGCCGATGGCGGACAGGAGCTTGCCGGTGCCATTCCAACTGGTGTCAAGCGAGCCGTTGGCGTTGTAGCGCGCGGCGCAGAAGTCGCTGGAGCAAGTTCCGGCCAGCAGCACCTTGCCGTCGGGTTGCAGGGTCATGGCAGAGGCGGTACCGTCACCGCCGCCCATCGCGGTGATAACCCGGCCAGTGCCGTTCCAAGTGGTGTCAAGCGTTCCGTTGGCGTTATAGCGCGTGGCGCAGAAGTCGTTGTTGCCGCCGTTGTAGCAGTAACCGGCGAGCAGCACCTTACCGTCTGGTTGCACGGCGATGGCAGCGGCGGAACTGAGGACGATGCCGATGTCGGTGATGACCTTGCCGGTGCCGTTCCAAGTGGTGTCGAGCGTACCGTTGAGGTTATACCGCGCGGCGCAGAAGTCTGACCCGGGGCCGATGTAGCACGTTCCGGCCAGCAGCACTTTGCCATCGGGTTGCAGCGTTATGGCTTGGGCGGAATCCCAAGCGCCATTGATGGTCGTCATGACCTGGCCGGTGCCGTTCCAAGTGAGGTCGAGCGTGCCGTTGGCGTTATAGCGCGTGGCGCAGAACTCATAGTAGCCGCTGTTGTTGTCGCACTTACCGGCGAGGAGCACCTTGCCATCGGGTTGCAGGGTCATGGCAGAGGCGGTATCGCTGCCGCTGCCGATGGCGGTGATGACCTTTCCGGTGCCGTTCCAACTGGTGTCGAGCGTGCCGTTGGGGGTATAGCGCGCGACGCAGAAGTCGTTGTTGGTGCCGTCGTAGCAAGTTCCGGCCAGCAGCACCTTGCTGTCGGGTTGCCGCGTCATGGCCGCGGCAGAATCGTCGCGGCTGCCAATGTCGGTGCTGACTTTGCCCGCGCCGAGCGGGCTTAAGGTGCCCCAAGACGCATCGAGGGTGCCCGGTTGGCCAGGCGTGGCGTTTACGAGTGGGGCGTAGCAGGCGCTAACGAGTGCGAGGGCTGCAACGACGCGGCCCACGAGGGGATTGACGTTCACGATGGTGACTCCTGAGTCGAGGTTAACGCTCAAAAGACGGATTCGCGACTAAAGCGCGACACCAGTGGTTTTGGCCATCGTGGATCCATGCGGCGCTAAATGGGCGACATCACCACGATCGTCGGAGTCGCGCGCGTTCCGACTTACTGCGTCGTCGCGTCGATTCGCGAAGTAACTAATTTGGGGTGCACAGTTTCACGCCCTCTCCATCCCACCCCTGCGCAACCAATTGGTTGTAAAGCGTAAGACTGGTCGTGAAGCGATGGTTCGGGTCGTCTGGGAAGCGCGTTTGGCCGCGAAACGCGCGATACACCGGCACTTGTCCCGCAGCGCAACTACCGCCGACGCCTTCAATGACGGGCAGAAACGCGTAGGAATCGATGCCTTCGTAATAGGGCAGTCGAGGAGAGGCTTGGTTGTTGGGATTGAGCGCGGCTAACGCGGTTTTTTCGCTATCGACCAGTGTGTAGAAATGACTGCCGCGCGTTTGGTTTTTTGCGATTTGGTCGAAGTAGTAGCGGCTAATGCCGAGCGCGCCCGGGTCAGCAAAAGAACGTGTAGAAAACGATTGCCCCGTACGAGCCCAGCCTGGCAACGCGTCAAGCGCTGCCTTTTCAGTGTCGCGAGAGGTCAGAAAGTAATAGTTCAGCGGGTTATAGATGTACTCGGTCAGCGTTTTAGGCGTGTTCGGGCCGCCGTCGTAACGGGCGAGACAAAAATCGTCATTGCTGCCGTTGGAGCAAAAGCCTGCGACGACGATCTTGCCGTCGGGCTGGAGCGCGGCGCTGTTGGCGACATCGTTGCCGCTGCCGATCGCGGTGATGACTTTGCCGGTGCTGTTAAAGCTCGTGTCGAGTGTGCCGTTAGCGAGGTAACGGGCGAGACAAAAATCAAAATTGGTGCCGTTGGAGCAATAGCCTGCAACTACGATCTTGTCGTCGGGCTGGAGCGCGACGCTATAGCCGTAATCGTCGCTATTGCCGATCGGCGTGATGACTTTGCCGGTGCTGTTAAAGTTCGTGTCGAGTGTGCCGTTAGCGAGGTAACGGGCGAGACAAAAATCGGAATTGGCGCCGTTGGAGCAAACGCCTGAGACGATGATCTTGCCATCGGGCTGGAGCGCGAGGCTGATGGCGTAATCGTCGCCAACGCCGATCGGTGTGATGACTGTGCCGGACCCGTTAAAGCTCACGTCGAGTGTGCCGCTGGCGAGGTAACGGGCAAGACAAAAATCGGAACTGGTGCCGTTGGAGCAATAGCCTGCTACGACGATCTTGCCGTCGGGCTGGAGCGCAACGCCGCGCGCGATATCGCCGCCACTGCCGATTGTCGTGATGACTGTGCCGGTGCTGTTGAGGCTCACGTCGAGCGCGCCGCTGGCGAGATAACGGGCGAGACAAAAATCGGTATTGGTGCCGTTGGAGCACCTGCCTGCGACGACGATCTTCCCGTCGGGCTGGAGCGCAACGCTGTAGGCAGCATCGGTGCCGCTGCCGATCGCCGTCATGACTTTGCCCGAGCCGTTAAAGCTCAAGTCGAGCGCGCCGCTGGCGAGATAACGGGCGAGGCAAAAATCGTAAGTCGTGCCGTTGAGGCAAGAGCCTGATACGACGATCTTGCCATCGGGCTGCAGCGCGACGCTATAGGCACCATCGTTGCCGTTGCCGATCGTCGTGAGGACTTTGCCGATGCCGTTAAAGTTCGTGTCGAGCGCGCCGTTGGCGAGGTAGCGGGCGAGACAAAAGTCGTAATCGGTTCCGTTGGAGCACGTGCCTGCGACGACGAACATGCCGTCGGGCTGGAGCGCGAGGCTGTAGGCAACATCGGTGCCGCTGCCGATCGGTGTGATCACTGTGCCAAAGCCCGAGCCAAAGGTGGCGTCCGGAGCCCCCGGGAGCGCGGCGGCAAGGCTGCTCACCACAATCCAGAGCACCGCAACTGCGCGCGCCGTGCCTGATCGAAGGCGGCAGGCTGTCTGTAGGGTAGGGATGACGGCAATCATGGGAACCTCCGGCTGAAGGGTTGACGGCCAACATTGGGTAACTCAATGATAGGACGCTTTCTCGCCGAATCAAGCTGCCCTATGGCAGCCATATGGCTGGTGTGACTCGCCTTTTGAAAGCTGCTTCGGCCGCCGCGAAGGCGCATTCCACGCGACGGCGCTAAAACTCAACAGGCAAGATGCATATCGTCGCTGGTTTTGGTCGTCGTTCATTCGTCCGGCGCTAGATGGGCGACGTCACCACGACCGTCGGAGCCGCACGCGTTCCGATCTACAGCACCAACGACATGCCGCACTGTGTGACCAGATACTCACGAATGACCGGCCAGGTTTTACGTGTGGCTTCGGTCGGGAAGGAGATTCCGTTGACGAGCGCGCTGCCGGTAATGCCAAGCGCCACGCGGGCGTGAATAAGCGAATCGGTGGTCGCAAGCACGCGGTTGTCGCCGTCAATGTCGAGGGAGCAACTTTTGTAGCCGAAAGGGCCGCCGTCGAGGCGGTTGGAACAGAAATAGGAGTCGCTACCGACAGTGCATGTGCCGGCCATCAGTATTCGTCCGTCAGGTTGTAGCGCGACCGCCGTCATGTCGTTCGCCCCGTTAGTGATGGAAAAGATGGCTTTGCCAGAGCCGCCAAACGTCATATCAAGCACGCCGTCCGAGTTGTATCGGAGCGCACAGAAACCGGGCATATTGTTGCTAGAGTCATTGCAATCTGCTGCGACGACGATTTTGCCATCGGGCTGTATCGCCACTGCACGGGCACGCCCCACCTCTTGACCGTTAGGCGAGATTACTGTCGTGACTTTGCCACCGGTGCCGAAAGTTGAATCAAGGCTGCCGCCTGTGGTGTAACGCAAAGCGCAAAGTCGTTCGCAGCCGCCCACAAGAACCAGTTTGCCGTCCGGTTGCAGAGCCATACTGTATGGAACGTTGTAAGCAGTTGGGACAATCGACGTGACAACTTTTCCCTGAGTGCCAAACGTCGAATCGAAACTACCGTTGCCCTGATAGCGTGCAGCGCAGAATTCATTGATACCAGGCACGCCGCAGTAGCCCGCGAGCACTATGTTCCCGTCCGATTGCGCCGCGATCGCAACAGCCTGATCGCGGCCCGCGCTGATCGCAGAAATTACCTTCCCGCCAATGCCAAATCCTGGATCGAGTGACCCATCCTCGTTGTAGCGAGCCATGCAAAAGTCGGTATCAACGCCGTTATGACAAGTGCCCGCAAGCAATATCTTGCCATCGGTTTGCAGCACGATGGCTTGAGCATGATCGGAAGCGTTGCCGATCATCGTCGTGACTTGTCCGCTAGCGCCAAAGTTCGCATCTGGGGTTCCGTTGGAAGTCAGGCGGACTGCGCAAAATCCGTCGCCGTTGCCCGTAAAGCAGATGCCCGCCAAAACTAATTTACCGTCCGGCTGGGTCACTACGGCTCTCGCACCAGAGCCAAAATTCATCAGGAATTTGCCTCCGCTGCCAAAAGTTTGGTCCAGCGACCCGTCCGCGTTATATCGGACGGCGCAGAAGCCAGACTGGCCGGGAGCCCAACATGACCCTGCCAACACGACCTTGCCATCCGGTTGTAGGGCCAAGCTGGTCGCGCCGCCGCCACCCGCAAATCCAGTGAGCAGTTTTCCAGCACCCACCGGACTTGCATTTGCCCAAGTGCTGTCCAACGTTCCTGGTTGGCCGGTTGTTCCATTGGCAATTCCGGTACTCAGGCAAAGGAACGCCGCCAAAGCACGCGGCGCGCTACTACGAAACAGAAAATCGATAGGCACTTGACTCAATCCTCGGCAGTTCACTAATTTGTTCGTGAGTGGAAATTGCCTACTTCGCAAACAAAGAATCCATATTCTCAAACGCTTTAAATTCAATCGCGTTGCCGGATGGGTCGAGGAAGAACATGGTGGCTTGTTCGCCGGGTTCGCCTTTGAAGCGGATGTGCGGCTCGATGATGAATTGCGTGCGTGCGGCTTGTAGGCGCTCGGCGAGTTCGTGCCATTGCTTCATCGTGAGCACGACGCCGAAGTGACGGCAGGGGACGTCGTCGCCGTCAACGTCGCTCGTTTTGGCCATCGAGCATTCGTCCGGCGCGAGGTGCGCGACGATTTGGTGGCCGTAGAAATCGAAGTCCACCCAATGCGGGCTGGAGCGACCTTCTTTGCAGCCGAGGAGATCGAGATAGAACGCGCGGCTGGCGTTGAGGTCGTGGGAGGGGAAGGCGAGGTGGAAGGGTTGGATGGACATGGTTTGCTTTGCGCTGGATTGGCGATCCCTCCCCACCGTTCGGTAGACCCTTCGACAGGCTCAGGGCGAACGGTGGGGAGGGATCGCGTGATGGGTGGATGAACCAACCGATTGTAGGCCGCGAGATAATGCCGCTATGACCTCTCCGTTCCAACAATTGATTGCCGAGTTTGACGAGTTTGATCGCGTTGATGCTGGGCATGTTCTGATCGTCGTCGGTGCGATGG
>DAINAJ010000038.1:0-20159 GCA_036733505.1 Casimicrobium sp. | reverse complement strand
ACACCGCCAACGGATAACGCCACAATGGCCGCACACCCGCGCCATGCATAGCCACAGACGACAAAAAGCCGCAGCCAATCGTCGAGGCCAGCATCAACGACATCACCAGTCGCGGCGAACCCCTCTTTTGCAACCAAGCCGCCGCGCGCGCACGCGCGTCACCTCCAGGGCGAACCAGCGAGCGTGACCCAGTGGGGGAAGATTGTCGTGATTGTTTTGGCATGAGTGTGGTCACCTTTGCAGGAAAGACGATTCTGCGCCGATTTTCGCGCCGTTGTTGGCGCAACTGCATGCCTTGCCACTGCCCGTGGCCACTCGATCAGGATCGACCGGCTTCGAGCAACGCCAGCCGATCAGTCGCAGCGCGTGCAAAGCGCGGATCTCGGTTCGTCACAAGCAGCTCCTTGATTGCCAATGTCTGCGCAACCCGCAACGCGTCGTCGCTTGGCACACCCGTGTCAGGACTCACGCCTACCCCCTCCCAATTTGTGTTGGTGATCGGATTGATGACTCGACCATCGGGAACGAACATGGCGAAGTGTTTGGTCAACTTACTAAAGCGGCCCGGATTCGCCGCACCAGCGGTAATCTCGCCAACAAGCTTTGCTCGCTTCAAACTCTTCAGGTAGTAAGCAAACTCCTCTGCGCCGGAGCCCGTGCGATTGGACGTCAAAACATAAACCGGTTTTGATCCACGGAAGCGCTTCCCTGGCACCCAATCGAGTGACCACGATTGTGTGAGCGCGTTCGCGCCACGGTCAAAGAAACTGCTTAAGTGCGTGCGCTCGTCGAGCAAATAGCTAGTCATCAGCGCGACCGTGGCCGGATCGCCCCCGATGTTTCTGCGCAGGTCGACAATCAGCGCATCGGAGTGCGCGAGCAAATTCATCGCGGCGGCAATCGTGTCGCCCGACCAACCGACCATTTCGAATTTTCGCAACTCGACGTACCCGACGTTCAAAGGCAATCGCTCCACCTTTTCGACGCCAAAATTGAGCTTCGCGGCGTCAAGTCTTGCCTTTGCAAGCTCATCGGGCGTTGGCTCTTGCGGTGACATCCGCTCGGGTATCGCGTCAGGGCTAAACGTCACCCTAATGTGCTTGTCTCGCGCAATTGCGTAAATGTGATCGGTAAGTTTCGCCGCGTACGCGATTGGATCGGTAACACCGGCATACTCATTCGCACGTTCACGCGCCGCAAGCGTCGCCTCGACTTGCTTAGCGACTTCTGGAAACACGTAGCGCGTATTCATTTCGCGAATCACCGCCTGCAGAACCTCGTCGCGGTCTTTCGCGCTCATCGGGACGCTCGCGTATGACTCACGCGCAGTCGCAACGCCTGCAGCCTGTGTCGGCTGCGCTACCGCGATGGCATTCGAAACCGCAAGAGCAATGAACAAATACGAGACGCGCGTTAACTTGGAACCGAACATAGGTTACCTCCGATAGTTTATGACTAAGCAGATTATCTGCCGGCAACAGGTTACTTTGGCGACGTTTTACAATGCGAACACCAATCTTCTACTGCGCTATTCTCAGTCATGGATGCCATTGACAGCATTATTCTCAAAAAATTGGAAAAAGACGGGCGCATGAGCTTTCGAGAGCTCGGCGTGGCGGTTCATCTCAGTGCCAACGCCGCCGCAGAGCGTGTGCGCCGCTTACAGTCGAACGGAACAATTCGCGCGATCAGTGCGACCGTTAACCTTGCCGCGTTAGGGCGCCCGCTCGAGGCCAATATCGACGTGAAATTGCGGCAGGGCGTGAGTGCACAAGCGTTCGAGCAAGCGTTAGTCGGTGTAGCGCAGATTCGAAGCGCAACGCTAATGACGGGCTCTTTCGATTACACCGTGCGTGTGGCCTGCCGCGACCAAGATGACTTAATGCAGGCAACCGAATATCTGCGCAACAAGGCGGGTGCGCAGGAGACTTACAGCAGGGTCATCCTGCGCGAAATCGCGTTGCGCTGATCCGTTTGGGCAGGTATGCGCGCCCACCGAAAGTGTTTGTACGCGAACCGGGCCGCCGTTTTGCGCGGCAAGTCAAGCCGCCGCAAACACAATCTCGCCCTTCAGCGCATCTACCTCAATCGTTGATCCCGGCGCGAACTTGCCGGCGAGCAATTCTTTCGACAGTGGGTTTTCCACGGACTGTTGAATTGCGCGCTTCAAGGGGCGTGCGCCGAACACCGGATCGAACCCTGCTTCGCAAAGCACGTCGAGCGCGGATTCGCTGACTTCGATCTTGAGATCGAGCTTCGCGAGGCGCTCTTCGAGGCGCAGCAATTGGATGCGAGCGATACCTTTGATGTTGTCTTTGCCGAGCGCGTGGAACACCACGATCTCGTCGATGCGGTTGATGAACTCCGGACGGAAATGGTCTTTCACTTCGGCCATCACCGCGAGCTTTACGAGTTCGGGCGGGTCTTCGACCATCGCTTGGATCTTCGCGCCGCCGAGATTGCTGGTCATGATGATGACCGTGTTCTTGAAGTCCACCGTGCGCCCTTGCCCGTCAGTCATTCGACCGTCGTCAAGCACTTGCAGCAACACGTTGAACACATCCGGATGCGCCTTTTCAACCTCGTCGAACAAGATCACGCAATATGGCTTGCGACGCACTTGTTCGGTGAGCTGACCACCTTCATCAAAACCGACGTAGCCCGGTGGTGCGCCGATCAGGCGCGCGACCGAATGCTTCTCCATGTACTCGCTCATGTCGATGCGAATGAGGGCTTGTTCGCTGTCGAACAAGAACTGCGCGAGCGCCTTGGTGAGTTCCGTTTTGCCGACGCCCGTTGGGCCAAGAAACAAGAACGAACCGTAGGGCTTATTCGGATCAGCGAGCCCGGCGCGCGAACGACGAATGGCGTCCGCAACCAGCGACAAGGCTTCATCTTGCCCGATCACGCGTTTATGTAGTGCGTCTTCAATATGCAGCAACTTGTCGCGCTCGCCGGTCATCATTTTGCTCACGGGAATGCCCGTGGCGCGTGACACGACCTCCGCGATTTCTTCAGCGCCGACTTGCGTACGCAGGAGCTTTGCCTTCACGGGTTTGTCTGCGCTGTCGCCGCGGGCAGCTTCGGCGTCTTTGAGCTTCGCTTCAAGCTCCGGCAATTTGCCGTACTGAATTTCCGACATGCGCGCGAAGTCGCCGCGACGGCGCGCTTCGTCCATTTCGAGCTTCAGCTTTTCGATCTGCTCTTTGACGCCTTGCGAGCCCTGCACCGCGGCCTTTTCGCCGCGCAGCACTTCGTCGAAGTCGGCGTATTCGCGCTCTTGCTTCAGGATTTCTTCTTCGAGCAGCGCGAGGCGCTTCTTCGACGCGTCGTCTTTCTCTTTCTTCACCGCCTCGCGTTCAATCTTCAATTGAATGATGCGGCGATCAAGTTTGTCCATGACTTCCGGTTTGGAATCAATCTCCATCTTGATACGGCTTGCCGCTTCGTCGATGAGATCAATCGCCTTGTCCGGCAAGAAGCGATCCGTGATGTAGCGATGCGAAAGCTCGGCCGCGGCAATGATTGCCGGGTCCGTGATGTCCACACCGTGGTGAACTTCGTACTTTTCTTTGAGTCCACGCAGAATTGCGATTGTCGATTCGACCGATGGTTCGCCCACGAGCACCTTCTGGAAGCGGCGTTCCAACGCGGCGTCTTTCTCGATGTACTTACGGTATTCATCAAGCGTGGTTGCGCCGACGCAGTGCAGTTCGCCACGAGCAAGTGCGGGCTTCAACATATTGCCCGCATCCATCGCGCCTTCGGCTTTGCCTGCGCCAACCATCGTATGCAGCTCGTCGATAAAGACGATGGTTTGGCCTTCGTCTTTGGCCAAGTCTTTGAGCACGGCTTTCAAGCGCTCTTCAAATTCGCCACGGTACTTCGCACCGGCAAGCATCGCCGCGAAGTCGAGCGAGAGTACGCGCTTGTTCTTTAAGCCTTCGGGCACTTCACCGTTCACGATGCGTTGCGCTAGGCCTTCGACGATCGCCGTTTTGCCGACGCCAGGCTCACCGATCAAGACGGGATTATTTTTTGTTCGGCGTTGCAATACTTGAATCACACGACGAATTTCGTCATCGCGACCGATTACCGGATCAAGCTTGCCGGCGCGAGCGCGCTCGGTGAGATCAACCGTGTACTTATCAAGCGACTGACGTTGGCCTTCGGAGTCTTGCGAGTCAACGCCGGCACCGCCACGCACGGCGTCCACCGACGCTTGCAGCGTCTTGGCGTTGCCACCGGCGTCTTTCAGTATGCGACCCGTCTCACCCTTGTCGGATGCGAGCGCGAGCAAAAACAGCTCAGAGGCGATGAACTGGTCGCCACGCTTCACCGCTTCTTTGTCGGTGAGGTTCAAAAGGCCGTTGAGGTCGCGACCAATGTTGATGTTGCCGTCGCCGCCTTGTTGGCGCGGTAGACGTTCGATACTAGCTTTCAGGTCTTTTTCAAGCTTGGCCACATTGACGCCCGCGCGCTGCAAGAGCGATTTGGTGCCGCCGTCTTCCTGCTCAAGGAGGGCCATGAGCAAGTGTTGCGGTTCAATCTGAGTGGCGTCGAGGCCGACCGCGATAGACTGCGCTTCGGCGAAAGCCTGCTGAAAAAGAGTAGTGAGTTTGTCGAAACGCATGGTGCATTCCTCCGTAGAAGTGATTTGACCGATAACTGGGGATGCCACGTACAGAATCAACTACCGGCAACGCCATCAACTGATTTGCGTCAAACGAGGAGCCAAAATTGCGCTGGATAAAACGTGTCGTTGCCGGACTGCTCGCCTTAGTCCTCATTGTCTGCGGTGCCGTTGCAATTTACGCGTGGCGTAGCGTACCGACAGACAGTGCTTCTTTCGCCCTCGCTGCGAAACTTAGCGAAGCGACGATCACGCTCGATACGGACGGCATCCCGCTGATCGAAGCAAAATCCGAGCGTGATCTGGCGTTTTCTGTCGGCTTTATGCACGCGCGTGATCGGCTGTGGCAGCTTGAAGTGAACCGGCGCATCGGTCGCGGCGAGCTTGCCGAAATACTTGGCCCGAAAGCGCTCGACACCGACAAATTTCTTCGAACTGTAGGCGTTCATCACGCCGCTACGAGGCAGCTCGCGAAGTTCCCCGAAGCAGATCAGGCCCTATTGCAAGCCTACGCGGATGGTGTGAACGCGTATGTTGCCGGCGCAATGACCGTGCGCCCGCCAGAATTCGTGATTCTCGGCGTGCAACCGGGCAAGTGGGAGCCGGTCGATACAGTTGCCTGGGCACTCATCATGGCGATGGACTTGGGTGGCAACTGGAGTAACGAACTGCTGCGACTACAAATGTCGGCGCGGATGCCGGTTTCAAGGATTGACGAACTGCTGCCGCCGCAGCCGGGTGACAAATTTCCGCCGCACGGCGACTATGCGGCGCTGTACAAATCCATCGGACTGATTCCGCAGTCGGTCGCTGTCGCATCCGCCGCAGTCACCGCCGATCCGTTGTATTTGTCATTCGGCACCGAGGGCATCGGCTCGAACAACTGGGTCGTCAACGGCGCGAACACCATGAGCGGCAAACCGCTCCTCGCCAACGACCCACACCTCTCGCTTGCCGCGCCCGCGATTTGGTACTACGCGAAGCTCAAAGCGCCGGGCGTCGAGGTTACCGGCGCGACGCTTCCTGGCGGACCTGCTGTGGTGCTGGGTCGCACCAAAGGCGTTGCGTGGGGCTTCACCAACACCGGGCCGGATGTACAAGATTTGTACATCGAAGAAATCAACGACAAGGGCGAGGCGCGCACACCCGACGGTTGGGCAAAGCTCGCATCACGTAACGAAACCATCAAAGTCAAAGGCGAGGCCGACACTCAAATCACCGTGCGCGAATCACGCCACGGGCCGATTCTCTCCGATGTAAATGCGCCACTGGCAGCAGCCATCAACAGCAAAAAATTCGCCATTGCTTTGCAGTGGACTGCGCTTGATGCGGACAACCAGACCGCTCTCGTCGCACCACGCATGAACAAGGCGCAAACGGTCGCCGAGGCGAAGGAGACACTGCGCACCTACATCGCCCCGCAACAGAATATGGTGTTCGCAGACACGCTAGGCAACACAGCCTTCATCGCTGCGGGCCGCGTCCCAATTCGCAAGCCCGAGAACGACATCAACGGGCTGGCGCCCTCACCCGGCTGGGACGCGAAATACGATTGGAGCGGTTTTGTCCCTTTCGATCAGCTGCCACAACAAACCGTCACCAGCTATCTAGCGACCGCCAACCAACGCATCCACGCCGACGACTATCCGCATTTCATCAGTGGCGAATGGGCGCACCCGGGCCGCAAGCTGCGCATCGAAGAATTGCTCGCTGCGAAACTGAAGCATGATGCGCAAGGTTTGCGTGAGATTCAGCATGACGTGCGACACACACATGATCTGCCGTTGCTGCAGCGGATCGATAAGCTGCCAACCGATACCTTTAAGCGACAAATGGCGATAGCCGGTTTGCGTGCTTTTCATTCTGATCGATCCGCGGGCGCACCAACTTTCCTCTATTGGGCTTGGACTCGCGCTCTTACACGAAAGCTCTTTTCTGACGAGGTCGGGACACCCCTATTCGAAGCGATTTATGGACGCCGTGATTTCCGCGCCGCAATGAATAACGCTGTCGCCAAGGGTGACGCTTGGTGGTGCGACGACAAAAATACTAAGACATCAGAGACCTGCGAGTCGATCATAGTTGAAGCTTTTGACGAAGCCATACGTGAGCTTGAGCGGCGCTGCGGAGAGATCAACGAAGTAGAAGGCCTTACAAGTATCTCGTGGAGCCACGCGCATTTCGCCCGCAGCGAGCACCGCCCGTTCTCCAACGTGCCGCTGCTCGCAAAACTCTTTGAAATCCGCACCCCCACCGCGGGCGACACCTACACCGTCATGGTCGGCAAAGTGCGCCTCAAAGAACCTAACCCCTTCGCCAACGAGTTCGCGGCGAGCATGCGTGCGGTGTACGACTTGTCGATTGCTGACGCCAACGCCGCTACGATCATCTATTCGACCGGCCAATCCGGCAATCCCTTCTCGTCGCACTACCGAGACCTCGCCCGGCGTTGGGGCTCGGGCGGTGCGGGCGCGTACATTGATTTGGCACGTGGCGAGGCAAAAGGCACGATTGTGTTGCGCGGCCAATAGCCAGATGCGAGAAAATATTTGCTTGTGCGACTGAATCCACGGGCCACAATTCTTTTATCGCGCGAACGTGTCTCCAATTTCCGTATATCGAAAAACTGCTGCTGGCGTCGAAGAAGTACAGGCGTGCGTCGCGGGCCTGCACCCGCAAACTCGCCGCGTACTCATTCTCACCGACGGAATCACCCCGTTGTCGCGAATCTCGTCGTACGTGCGCGGCGCGGACGTTGCCCCGCTCGTTGACGAACTGTTGCGCTTAGGCTTTATCGAGGCTGCTGGGCGAACAGTGACCGAGCCCAAAGTCGAAGCGCCGCGCTTACCCAAGCCCGAAGAATTTCCGGGGCCGACGCCGAAGCAAATGGAAGCTATTCGCGAAATCGTGTTGTACGCTGTGCACTCAATGATCGGGTTCAGCGCCACGCAACTTGAGCTTCGCATCATCGAGTGCGACAACGCGGTCGAAATGCGGCAAATAGTTGGCGAGATTCGCAACATCATGGATCGCCAGTTGGGCACCGGCGTTGGCGATCGGTTCATCGAGGCGGTTCGTTCCGTCTCGCAAGCCGCGCGCTAGCGCAGCGCGGGCTCGAGCGGCCCTGACGCTCGTCGTTCGTCCGCTCCACTCGCACCTCATCGCAGCAAGCACGCGAAGACGCATTCCCGCTGCTACGCTTACGCCATGAAATTTGATGCCGCCTCTCAGACAGGGTCGCGAACGCTCCGTCGCTTCGTGTATCTTTTTAGCGCGCTGGCGACGTGCGCGTTTTTGGTGGGCTGCAACTCAGGTGCAGCTCGCAGCGACGTAGCACTCTCGTTTTCCGACTGCCGAATCAAACACATCGATTCGCTCGTTCGGTGCGCAATGGTTGACGTGCCCGAGGACCACGCCTTAGCAGCAAAGCCGGACGCCAAAACGATCAAGATTCAGGTCGTCGTGATTCCTTCGCTTTCGCGCAATCCGCAGCCAGACCCGGTATATTTTTTTGCTGGTGGGCCAGGACAGGCCGCCAGTGACATCGGCAACTTGGTTGCGGCACACGGCGAGTTGCGCAAAACTCGCGACATCGTTTTGGTCGATCAACGTGGCACCGGGAAAAGCAAGACTTTGACCTGCGACAGCGATGGCGCAAAAGGTAAAGACAAACCCGACGCGGTCACCGAGGCGCTCACCGCCTCGCTCGACAAAGTGGATTCCGAATGGGCGAAGTGCATCGCCACGCTCAAAGGAAATCCAGCGCTGCATCGCACTGATGATTACATTGACGACCTCGAATTTGTGCGCAAGGGGCTCAAACACGACCAGATCAACGTGTGGGGCGGCAGCTACGGCTCCCGCGTTGCGCTTCGCTACATGAAGCGCTATCCACAACGCATTCGCACAGCCATGTTAGACGGCGTTGCGCCCACGACCCTGCGCTTGCCGGACGACGCGCTCGCCAGTTCTGAGCTTGAGTTGCGGGCGGTGTTTGCAGCGTGCGCGGCCTCGACGGCATGCAGCGCCGCGTATCCAGATGCGCTGACATCGTTCGATGCGCTCGTGAATTCACTCCGCGCGAAGCCGAAGCACATTTCAATCAAGCATCCCGCCACGGGAAAAGCGATTGACGCCACCGTGTCGGATCGAACGCTTGTGTCGCAGCTCTGGGCGCTGCTCTACCAGCCGGAGGCAGCGCGACTAGTGCCAACCATCGTGAACCAAGCAGCACGTGACAATTTTGCGCCACTGGCCGCGACGATGACCGCAGCAAACGTGGGCGAAGCAGAGATCGCCATCGCGCAACGCTTCGCTGTCATGTGCGCGGAAGACATGCTCGGACGTTCGCCAGCGCCGAACGCTCGGTTCCAATCGGTGACCGATATGTTCTATGGCTTCTGCAAAACTTTGCCCCACGGCAAAGTTGCGCCGGAATTTTTTGAACCCACGACGAGCAGCATTCCGACGCTCTTGCTTTCGGGCTCACACGATCCTGTGACACCGCCTTTGCAGGCCGCGCTCGCAGCGAAAACACTGTCAAAGAGCAAACACATCGTAGTGAACGGCATGGGTCACATCGTGTCGCACCAGCCTTGCGCGCGGCGCATCGTCGGAAAATTTGTTACTGCTGGAAGCATTGATGCTGCGAGCGACGCTTGCGAGAAAGAATTGAGCATGCCGCGACCGTTGTTTTACGTGTCTCCGCTGGAGGCCAAGCCATGATTGACGCGCAAGGCCTGAGCAAACATTTCACCGTGCGCGAACGCGGGTCGTTCTTCTCGATTAAAGTGAAGACGCGAGTGGTGAACGCTGTTGACAATGTGAGCTTCGTGGCCAACGACGGTGAAGTCACCGGCCTACTCGGCCCGAACGGTGCAGGAAAGACGACCACGCTACGCATGCTGTCAACGCTTCTCACGCCTGATCTTGGGCGGGCAGTGATTGATGGCGCAAACCTCACCACCGAGCGCGCAACCGTGCGCCAGCGACTCGGTGTCTTGGGTGACGCAAAAGGGCTGTACTGGCGGCTAACGGCGCACGAGAACATTGTTTACTTCGGGCGCCTGCAAGGCTTGACTGAACGCGAGGCTAAGCAGCGTGCGGACGCGCTGATTGACGAGCTCGGTCTGCACGATTTGGCGGAGCGTCCGACGCAAGGTTTTTCCCAAGGTGAGCGCATGAAAGTGGCGATCGCGCGCGCGCTGGTGCACAACCCGCAAACCATACTGTTAGACGAGCCGACAAACGGCCTCGACATCATGTCCACGCGCGCGATGCGCGAGATGATTCGCGGCCTGAAAGCGCGCGGCAAATGTGTGCTTTTTTCGAGCCATATCATGCAGGAAGTCGCTGCGCTGTGTGATCGCATTGTCATCATCAACAAGGGACACGTGATCTTTTCCGGAACGCCGCAGGAAGTATTGAACGAAACCGGCTTGACAAGCCTCGAAGATGCTTTTGTGCAGCTCATTGGCAGCGAAGAAGGACTGTTCGCATGAGTGCATTTTCTCTGCCACGCTTGGGCCTCGTTGCGCGCAAAGAATTGCTCGATTTGCTGCGTGATCGTAAGAGTATTTTCATGGCGCTTTTCGGCGTTGCGATCTCCGGGCCGCTGGTTGTGTGTCTGCTGTATTTCGTCGGGCAGTCGATTCAGGGGCGGCTCGAAAAACCAACCGCGCCGATGGTGAATGCGCAGTTCGCGCCTGATCTGGTGCGCTTCATGGAGCGCCGCGGTTTGAAGGTGGACGCCGATCCGGTGGACTATGAAGCGCGCGTTCGCAATGGCGAACTGGACGCGGTGCTGGTCGTTGATCCGACCTACGCCGAAGCGCTCGCCAACGGACGCCCGGCGAAGATTACGTTGGTGACGCTTTCGAGCCGCGAGCGCTCCGCGCCAATCGCGGGAAGGCTCGCGGGCGAAGTGCGCGAGTATGCGTCGATGATCGGCAATGAGCGCTTGATTTTGCGAGGCGTTGCGCCCGCCGTGGCGCGTCCAATTCAGACGGAAGAATTGGATTTGTCGACGCCGGAGCAACGCAGCGCGCGTTTCCTGCAGATGATGAGTTTTTACGCGTTGTTCGCGGGTCTGATGGGCGCGATTGCGGCTGCGCTTGACGTAACCGCCGGCGAGCGCGAACGACAAACGCTGGAGCCACTACTCACGACGCCAGTGACGATCGGTGAACTGGCCATTGGCAAGTGGCTCGCGGTGAGCGTGGTGAATTTGCTGGCGGTGACGGCGTCGATGCTTGGCTTTCTGATTTCGTTGCAGCTCGTACCGCTCGGAAAATTGGGGCTGCCGTTTAATTTCGGCGCTCGCGAGTTTGGCGGATTTATGGCGGTGTTGATTCCGTTTGCGCTCATGGTGCCGGCGGTACTGCTCGCGTTCGGAGCGGCTGGGAAAACCGCGAAGGAAGCGCAAAGCTCGCTCTCGATTGGCGTGTCGCTCGTCGGGCTGTTGCCGCTGATTAGTTGGCTGCGACAAACCAAAGCGCCGTGGTGGGACGCGTGGGTGCCGGTCAACGGACAGTTCGCAGTGCTCTCGAAAGTGCTACGCGACGAAACGATCCCCAAACTCGAATGGGTGGCGATGTGGGGCGTGCCGGCGGTGATTTGCGTGATCGCGCTCATCGTTTTCGCGCGCAGACTGGGTGACGAGCGAATGCTCGCAGGCCGGTAGCGATACAGCTTTTTAGCGCTAACGACAGGCGAGCGGTCGTTAGCGCTAGAAAAATGACATTATCGACTTATCGATAAAACGAGCTTAAACGACCACCCGCTGGTCGTTAGGCCATAAAAGCCGTACGTAGGAATCCTAGTTCGCCGCACAATCACGGACTTTGAACTCCACGCGCCGATCAATCGCGTCCGTGGCGTCGTTGGCGCCGGTGCCGACAATGGTTTCTTGATAGCCACGACCGGCGGACTTAAAGCGTTGGCGCGCATCGCGGCTGGTTTGCGAAATGAGCGCGACGATGCTCTCCGCGCGCTGCAGCGACAGGCGGTCGTTGTATTCAGGCGAGCCAGATTTGCTGGCGTGGCCGGTGACGTCCACGCATTTGTTTTTGCTGGCGACGACCTGCCCAACCGATTTCATCCACAGGCGATACTGAACGGGTAGATCCGCGCTATCGACAAACGCAGTGCCGCCAACTTTGAACAGAAGCTTCACCGACAACGAACCCGCGTCAATGCCCGCAGCGACCAATTCAGAAAAGACCTGCTCAGCTTCCGCTTTACGTCCAGTGCGCCAATACGTTTGATAGAGACCGGTGAGCGCTGTCGGGTGATTCACTGCCACTTTGCGAATGTTGGTGAAACCCTGTTCCGCCTCGGCGTAGCGATTGCCCTCGTAAGCGGTGACTGCATTAGCAAGCTCAGATTGCAGCGCGAGCACTTCGTTCAACGTGCGGCTTTCGCCGTACATCGCGCCCACACGATCACGATGGCGACCGTCAGTGAAATACATCGGCGCGTCTTTGAAGAATTGCGTGGGCTCCGCGTTAAACGCAGCCGAATCCAGATAGGTGTTGATGCGCGTTAGCACTTTGCCGGTCGAAGATTCCACCATCGCGACTTGCAGGCGTAACCACTTGCCGGGTTGCAGCGATTCGTTTGCCGCCGGCACAGCGTAGTTCGCCAGCAACGCCCACTGCGCGTTGTTCGCGCTATTGATGTCGAGTGGCACGAAGTTAAGCGGTGCCATGCTTTGCGAAAGCGATGTGGCGAGCAAGCGCTGCAACTCACGACCCGAGCTCGTTACCTCTGCCGACTGCGCGCTGAAAAATTCTTCAACCGGTACGGTGTTTTGTGCGGGACGCGGCGTGTTCACTAATTGCTGTCCGAGCGACTTCGTGAGGAACGCTATAGCCGAGGGCACATCGCGATGAAACGTGACCTCGATCGGCGGTGGCGGCGGAGGCGGTGCTGGGCGCACGACCTCTTTTTTCTCGCAGGCTGCGAGGAACGCGACCGCAAGCAGAGGTGCAACGCGCAGAATTTTTGATGACCAACGCAACATGATGATTCCCCTTTTTTTGGCAAGGGACGACGACTATCGACAAGAACTCAGTTGCCGTCGCTCCGTACTCGTTAACTCGTCGGTCCCCAGCGAAAGTTTGGCTAGCAGCCGCTCGCATACTTCTGAAGACGTCTTGCCAGTTCCACGCAACTTTGATGCTACCTCAGGGTCGAACCCAGAATCACCGGGTTCAACAGGGTCAATCGGCGAGCGCGCAGGGCGAGCGGGTTTGGCAATCGGCGGAGCAGTAACCGCGCGTGGCGTGTCCTCAGTAGGCTCAACGCCGTTTACCATTGGCGCAGCGGCGTTCTTAGCGGTTGCGCTTGACGCCTTCGGAGATGCTTTATCGGTTGCGGGTGACGCATTCGGTGATGCTGGTTTCCCGCTCAGCGACAGCGACGTGCTTGGCGACTGCGCTGGCGCAGCCGACGAGCCAACGTTTTGCGCAGCGGGCTCGGGTTTGTGCTCGGGTGGCGTTACCGCCGGGGCGGACGGCGATGTGGCGGAGGGTGGGTTCGCGAGGGGCGGAGTCGCTGTGTGCGTAACACCTGATTTGAACAGGAACTTCCAGGCAACCGCGGCAAGCACCATCAGCATCACACCAACGATCAAAGCTGTTTTCAATTTTGATGTCGAACGCGTTGCGACTAACGGTTCAGCTAAGTTGCGTACCTGCGCACCGGCCGCGTTCGCTTTATCCATCGCATCGGCCACCTGGGTCGACGACGGCAACGGATCGGGAGCAACCGTGGCCTCCAACACCTTAGGCGATGTTGCGGCAATTCTCTCGCCAACTCTAGCCGCAGGCTTCGTGTCGGCCGCCGGGTCACCGGACGCGTTTCGCGCAGATGTCGTGACGTCCGGTGGCACGATGTAAGTTGTCGGTGGCAATTCGGACGTGCGCGCCCAACTCCAACCTAGCGCTTCACGCAATGCATCTACCGACTGCAAGCGAGCTTCGGGCCGCACAGCCAACGCACGCTTCACCGCATCGATAAACGTGGGTGAATAGAGCGCCGACGCCGACTCCTCAAACGCGTGAAGGGAGCCGCCCATCAGCCGCGTAACCGCTTGTGACGGCGGCGAGCCCATCGCTAAGAAGTACAACACCGCACCAAGTCCGTACACGTCCGTCCACGGCCCCTGCTCCATCGTGCCGTCGTCAGCGTACTGCTCGATTGGCGCGTAGCCCGGTTTGAGCACCGTCGTTAACGATTGTGCCGCGCCCGCAACCACATTGCGCGCCGCGCCGAAGTCCAGCAGTACGGGCTGCCCCGTCGGCATGATCAAAATGTTGTCGGGCGAGACGTCGCGATGTAACACGCTCTGCGAATGCAACTCACCCAGCGCATCAAACACGGGCATCATGACGCGCTGAATAGCCGTCTCGTCAAACACATGCGATGACGTCGCGGCCTTGCGCAAATTGCGAAGCGTGTCGCCTGGGTAATAGCGCATCGCCATGTAGGCCGTGCCGTGTTGCTCCCACACGCGATACACCTCAAGCATCGCGGGGTGCGAGAAACGCGCTTGCATGCGCGCCTCACGCAAGAAGCTTTGCAAACCCGCCGTGTACGCGTCACGATTACCGTGCGAGCGCACAGCAACCGTCAACTCGGCGGTACGCGCTGCAATCGTGACCGGCAAGTATTCTTTAATCGCAACCGTGCGATCAAGTGTGGCCTCGTACGCGAGGTAGACGATGCCGAAACCACCTTCACCGATCAGTCCCGTGATCGCGAAGTCACCCAGCACGGTGCCTATCGGCAGTGCGTCGGGATGATGTTGCGAAGAAGATTCGGTCAAACTGATCGCCAACGGATTACGTTTTTCAAGGAACGGCGTACTCTCATTTACAAAAGAGTGTGCTCAATAAATGAGCATCGAAAACGCCACTTTTTACGACGCGATTGTAAATCTAGGATCGATCAACGCGGCATCGCGTGAAAATACGGAATTGGCTTAGTGCCGTTGACTCAATCGATTTGTAGGCGCGGACTTGGCCGCGCCAGTCTCCGGTTTCGCTCCGTCCTGCGAAGCGACGCCGAGTCGTCGCCTACAACAGAAGCAAAGTGCGTCGGGTTGTGTCTACTTCCCCCGCCGCTCGTCATCGAAAAATATATTGACCGTTATGTGCTCCAAACTGCGCCGCTACACCATAGTTGCATTCATCGTGCTGAGCATTTGCACAAGCGCAGCGGCAGCCGCTGAGAATCAATCGCTTTACCTCGCCGGACGTGTGCTCAGTGTGGACGAGCGCGACGCGATGCTGACCGTAACGATAGAGCGGAACGACGCCTCACCACCGCCAGCGCTCGCTCGCTTCGCGGTGCCCAAAACGAACGACCGTGCGACACAGGACGACGCGGTCTGGATGTTGGGATCAGCGAAGGTGGCGGATCGCACCGTCGCGCGCTGGCGTGTGGAGGCGGCCAGCCGCGCGATGCTAGCTGCGTGGTCGGTGGCTCCCATCAAGGTCGGCGACGCGCTCGCTGTTGTCGGCTTTGCGGTCGACGTGAACGATAAAAGCAAGCCACGTGACACATTGCAAGCACACTATCTAATTGGAAACGGCAAAGTCGTACCGTTACGTGCATTTCCGCGTTAGCGCCATGGACGGGCGCGGCTCCCTATAATTTGCCCCCTGTTTCACCCTTTTTATCGCGCGAGGCGACGCCTCTCGTGAGGTTTTTCTTTGCCTGAAATTTTTCCTCTCCTTCCGCCACTCCCTCGAAGCGGCGAACGCGCGCAAGTCGCGCGGCCCGCGGGTGCTGGCTTGGCGCTCTCGCTGGTGCGGCTCGCGGATGGTCTGCGCGCGCAGAACCGTCCGCTGATCGTGACCTGCGCCGATGCGCAAGACGTACATCACCTGTCGCTCGAAATGGCGTGGTTCGACCCGACGCTGCGCGTGCGCGAGTTCTCCGACTGGGAAACGCTCCCCTACGATCATTTCTCGCCACACCCCGATCTGGTGAGCGACCGACTCAAAGCGTTGTACGCGCTGTCGACCAACAGTTGCGACATCCTCATCGTTTCGGCAACCACTGCCACGCAGCGGCTTTCGCCGCGCAGCTACGTCGCCGCGCGCACCTTTGCACTGAAAAAGGGACAAAAGCTCGACGTAGATAAGTTGCGCCAGCAAATGACGCTCGGTGGATACACGCACGTAACGCAAGTGGTCTCGCAAGGTGAGTTCGCGGTGCGCGGCGGCATCATCGACATCTACCCAATGGGTGGCACGTTACCGGTGCGACTCGATATGTTCGACGACGACATCGAGTCAATCAAAGCTTTCGAGCCCGACAGCCAGCGCACGCTCTACCCCATCAACGAACTCTCGCTCCTGCCCGCGCGTGAGTTCCCGACTGACGAGGCGGGACGCACTGTCTTTCGCCAGCGCTTCCGCGAGATTTTCGAAGGCGATCCGTCGAAATCGTCTGCGTACAAGGACGTGTCAAACGGCATTTTTCCCGGCGGCATTGAGTATTACCTGCCGCTGTTTTTCGACGCAGCAGAAACGTTGTTTGATTACGCGGCCAAAGACGCTGTGTTCGCGCTCATCGGTGACATTCACGCGACGCTCACCGACTTTGAAAAGGAAACGCGCGACCGATGGGGGCTGCTGCGCGGCGATAGTGCGCGTCCGTTGTTGGAGCCGAACGAACTCTATCTTGGCCGTGATGATTTTTTGCATGAAATCAAAAGCTACTCTCGCTATGAGTTAAAGACTGGCGAAACAGAAACGACGCAGCGCGTGCCCGCGATGGAAATTGATCGTCGCAAAGAGCGACCGCTCGGCGCGCTCGCTGATTTCTTGGCGACAGCTACGCAGAAGAAAGGTCGCCTTTTGCTCTGCGCTGAGAGCGCGGGTCGCTTACAGACGTTGCAAGAAATGTTCGTTGAACACGGGCTAACGCCGTCGAAAGTTGATGACTTCGCTGCCTTCCTTGCGGCAAGCGAACCGTTTTGCATCACCCCTGCGCCATTATTCACGGGCACAGTTCTCGTCGAGGAAAAACTAAGCTTCGTCACCGAAGCCGAGATCTACCCGAGCACCACGCGCTCGTCGCGCCGCAAACGCGTCAAAACGAGCAACATCGATTCGATGCTGAAGGACCTCTCCGAGGTCAAAGTGGGCGATCCGGTGGTGCACGAAGAGCACGGCATTGGACGCTATCTCGGCCTCGTTTCGCTTGATCTGGGCGACGGCTCGAACGAGTTCCTACATCTCGAATACGCGGCCAACGCGAAGCTTTATGTGCCGGTCTCGAACCTGCATCTGATATCGCGCTACAGCGGCACCTCGCCCGAGCATGCGCCGTTGCACACGCTCGGCTCCGGCCAATGGGAAAAGGCCACGAAAAAGGCTGCGCAGCAAGCGCGCGACACCGCAGCAGAACTCCTGAACCTCTACGCACAACGTGCGGCGCGCTCGGGCCATTCGTTCAAGATCGATTGGAGCGACTACGAAACTTTCGCAGCGGGATTTGCATTTGAAGAAACGCCCGACCAAAGCGCTGCGATTGCGGCGGTCATTCAAGATTTAGTCGCAGCCAAACCGATGGATCGCTTGGTCTGCGGCGACGTGGGTTTCGGCAAAACCGAAGTGGCGTTGCGCGCAGCGTTCGTGGCGCTCATGGGCGGCAAACAGGTCGCCGTATTGGTGCCAACGACGCTCCTGACGGAGCAGCATTACTTGACGTTCAAAGATCGCTTCGCGCCGTGGGCTTTGCGCATCGAAGAGCTGTCACGCTTCCGCTCCGCGAAGGAAGTGAAGGCCACGGTCAAAGGCATGGAAGAAGGCACAGTCGATCTCGTAATCGGCACGCACAAACTCATCCAACCCGACATCAAATTCAAGAACCT
The DNA here is from genome assembly GCA_036733505.1 of Casimicrobium sp. Lineage (GTDB taxonomy): Bacteria > Pseudomonadota > Gammaproteobacteria > Burkholderiales > Casimicrobiaceae > Casimicrobium. Next base: position 2,637 of record DAINAJ010000038.1, on the reverse strand, counting down.
TGGCCTCGTGATCATCGACGAAGAGCACCGTTTCGGCACGCGCCAAAAAGAGCAACTCAAAAAGCTCCGCGCCGAGGTGGACGTATTGACGCTCACCGCCACGCCGATCCCGCGCACTCTCGCGATGAGTCTTGAAGGCATTCGCGATTTCAGCGTGATCGCCACCGCGCCGCAGAAGCGCCTCGCCATCAAAACCTTCGTCGCGAAGGGCGGCGACGGCATCATTCGTGAAGCGATTTTGCGCGAGCTCAAACGCGGTGGTCAGGTGTATTTCCTGCACAACGAAATCGAGACGATTGAGAACATGCGCGAGCGCTTGGAGACCATCGTGCCGGAGGCTCGCGTTCGCGTCGGCCACGGGCAAATGGGCGCGACAGAACTCGAAGGCGTGATGCGCGATTTCTATCAGCAGCGCTTCCAAATTTTGCTGTGTTCAACGATCATCGAAACCGGCATCGACGTTGCAAACGCGAACACGATTCTGATCAATCGTGCCGATAAATTTGGCCTCGCGCAGTTGCATCAGTTACGCGGTCGCGTTGGTCGTTCGCACCATCAGGCGTATGCGTACTTGCTGATCCCAGGCGAAGACGCGATCAGCGCCGACGCGAAAAAGCGCCTCGAAGCAATCACGCAACTTGAAGACCTCGGCGCCGGCTTCTATCTCTCGATGCACGACCTAGAAATTCGCGGCGCGGGCGAAGTGCTCGGCGACCACCAATCGGGAGAGATGCAAGAGATCGGTTTCTCGCTATACAGCGAAATGCTGAACCAAGCCGTGAAGGCACTGAAGGCCGGCCGCGAGCCGAATTTGGACGAACCGCTGGGCGTCACCACCGAAGTGAATTTGCACACGCCAGCACTATTGCCCGACGACTACTGCGCGGGCGTTCACGAGCGATTGGTGATCTACAAGCGGCTTGCCAACTGCGAGGACGAGGACGCGTTGAACGACTTGAAAGAAGAGTTGATCGATCGCTTCGGCCTGCTGCCGCCCGCCACCGAATCGCTCGTCGCGGCGCACCAACTGCGCATCGCAGGCAAAGCCGTCGGCGTAAAGAAAATCGACAGCGCCCCCGAGCGCACGATCATCACCTTCAAACCCAAGCCCACATTCGAGCCGATCAAGCTCATCACGCTTATTCAAAAGGACGGCCGCTACCGCTTCCACGGCCAAGACAAAGTAAAAATCGAACGCCCGATTCCTGCGCTCAACGAGCGCGCGCGAATGGTGCGGGAGTTTTTTCTGGCATTGAAGTAGACGCACCGGGTACGGTCGACACCGTTCGGGCTGAGCCCACCGAAGGCTGCATCCGAACGCAAATTCGAATGCTGAGCGCGAATCGCTGTCATTCCCGCGAAGGCGGGAATCCAGACCGCACCGCGCACCTTCGTCGGTCAATGGCTCTTTCGCTGCAACGACAAGCGGGCGGCCGTTACAGTGAGAAAAGTTAGATAGTCGACTATAGTATTTTTGTGCTGCAAACGACCGCTCAGCAGTCGTTCGCATGGAGAAGCTGCTAACACGCAGAATTGTGGGAGCGGGCTTGCCCGCGATTGCTGTTGCCGACAATTACGAGTTGCTTAGAAGAAATTGATTCGAGCCCCCACTCGTCGCGGGCAAGCACATACGCAGTTCATGGCATGGTTCGTCAGGCAACTGATCGGCCGTTTTCATAGTCGAAGCGATACACGATTCCATTGAAGTCGACAACCTCGATGCAATGCGGAAGAAGCGAAAAACCTTCCGAGAAAATATCCGCGCCGGACGAACTCCATAGCAAATCACCGTCTTTAGACAATCGCGCAATCTCAAGCTCACCGTGGGAAATGAGTGCTTGATGTCCTGCATGACGATGGATACCAAAACACGTGGCCGAATCAACCTGCGCAATCCACTTGAACTCGAATGGATTAAGACGTACGCAAACTGCACTGTCACCAACGGCGAGATACATGAGACCGCGTTCATAAACAGCAGAATGCGCATGCACGCCAGTGCACCCACCGTTTTTTCCAAACACCGCGATGGCCTGACTATTGAGCAGGACACCATGAGCGGACGTGGCTTTGCCGTTGATTGCGAAGTTTCTCGCAAACCGGTAGGCGCGCGCATTGTCGGACGAGTCAAACGAGTACATCGGCTCGTCTACTAATTCCACCGTTCCGAGGTCAGTTTCAATACGCATGTGTGAATCCAAATTTTTATAGCTAGAGCGATCGCCAATATATCCATCGCTTAACACCGTTCAATCCGCGGCATTTATGGTGCAGCGGTGAGTTTGCGCCTGGTCGCAAAGCCCCGAGAAAGGACGAACCCAAAGTATCAAAAAGCGCGACCATCGCGGTAAGCCTCGCTGTCGGAGCGCACGACTGATATGTTTCGTTTGTCAGACTGATTGCTGGCGTCTCTCTATCGTCATTCTCGGTGAAGCTGGGAGTCCAGAAGTTTGCTTTTGCACTTGCGATGAACATCAACAGTGCGCGGTCGATTCCTGGATACCCGCCTGCGGCGAGTATGACGGCAGCTCAAGTTGCGATTCGGAGGCGCGTAGCTCATCAATTTGGCGTTTGTGGACCGCAAACACTGCCCTCTCGGGCGAGGACTTGATCATGATCTTATGGGGTGCCATTTGG
>DAINAJ010000037.1:14654-20757 GCA_036733505.1 Casimicrobium sp. | reverse complement strand
TTGAGCGCGCTGATGCGCTCGCCGACTGCGGCCAACACGCGTTCATACGCACTCGCTTCGACCAACAACCGCGAGCCAGCGCTGCACGTCTGTCCTGCGTTCTGGACGATGGCGTTCACAATCACGGGCACGGCTTCGTCGAGATTGGCATCAGCAAAAACAATTTGCGGGCTTTTACCGCCAAGCTCCAGCGTGACCGGCACATGTCGCTTCGCCGCGCTCTGCGCGATGATCGTGCCCACGCGGGCCGAGCCCGTGAAGGAGATGTGATCAATTCCCACTGCGTCGGCGAGCGCCTGCCCGGCCTCGTGGCCGTATCCCGTCACGATATTGAGCGCGCCGTCAGGAAAGCCGACCTCCGCAGCCAGCTCGGCGATCCGCAAAAGTGACAAGCACGCATCTTCGGCGGGTTTCACTACGCAGGCATTGCCCGCTGCGAGCGCGCCGCCGACGGAGCGCCCGAAAATTTGCATCGGATAGTTCCACGGAATGATGTGCCCGGTCACGCCATGCGGCTCGTAGAACGACATCACCGCGTAACCCGGTGTGTACGGAATCGTCTCGCCGTGCAGTTTGTCGCACGCACCGGCGTAATACTCGAAATAGCGCGCGACGGCCGTCGCGTCGGCCTTCGCTTGCTTTACCGGTTTGCCGCAGTCGCGCATTTCGAGCTGCCAGAGTTCGTCGTGATGCGCGAGGATCGCGTCGAACAACTTGTGCAGCAATCGCCCCCGCTCCATTGGAGCAAGGCGACTCCAGGTTCCGCCATCTGCGGCCATGCGTGCAGCACTAACCGCCTTCTGAATGTCCTGCGTATTGCCACGCGCGATGTGTGCGAAAACCTGTCCGTCGCTCGGATCGAGCACGGCGATGGTTTCGTTTGTGCTGCCGTTTACACGGCGGTTGTTAATGAAGTGTGTGGTCATTTCGAAGACGGCGGATGGTTCTCTAGGGCGTGCAAAAAAGTTGTCCGCACTGCGGCGAAGCCACGTGGAAACCCTACTTTGCTGCGGGTTTCACCATCCACGCCAACGTGTACTCGTCAGTACGCGCGGTATAGGTCAAATTCTTTTTCATCGCCCACACGTTCATCTGGAAATGCAGGGGAACAATGCCTTGATCGGCCATCGCGATCTCGGTGGCGCGGCCGAGCAGCGCTTCACGTTTAGCGTCGTTGATTGTGACCAACGCATCCTCGAGCATGGCGTCAAACTTGCCATTCGAATAGCGACCACGATTGGCGTTGCCCCAGCCCTTTTTGGTGTCGAACGTACCGAGTAGCGGACGCAGGCTGTCCGACATTTCGCCTGACCCCGCGGACCACCCGAGCAGCATCAAGCTGAAATCAAGTTTCGTAGCGCGCGTGAAATACACGGACGAAGGCATCGCTTCGACCTTCGTGGCGATGCCCACGCGCGTCAGCATCTGCGCGACGGCTTGGGCGATTTGTTCGTCGTTCACATAGCGATTGTTTGGTGCGTGAATGGTGATACCGAAGCCATCGGGATAGCCGGCGTCGGCAAGCAATTTCTTCGCGGCCGTTGCGTCAAATTTGTCGGGCTTCAAGTTCTTTGAAGTGCCAGGATAGCCGTCTGGCAACGGTTGACCTGCGGCAACGGCTTCGCCCTCCATCACTTTGCCGACGATCGCGTCGCGGTTTATCGCCAGCGAAATCGCTTTGCGCACGCGAGCGTCTTTCAATGGATTCTTCGCGAGCGGTTTGCCCGCTTTATCGGTGATGAACGGCGCGACTTCCCGGTTTGAATCCATGTGCAGGTAAATCAAACGATTCGAACCAACGCGCGCGATCGACAAATTTTTGTCGCTTTTAAGGCGTGAAATATCTGATGTCGGCGCGTTTTCGATGACTTGAATATCACCTGCGAGTAGTGCGGCGACACGCGCCGGATCGTTGGTGAGGATACGTAGCGTGGCTTTTTCCCAAGGCGTTTTACCGCCCCACCAAGCGTCATTGCGCACGAGTTCAAGCCGATCGCCCTTGGCGAAGCGTGAGAACTTGTATGGCCCGGTTCCGATCGCGGCTTTGCCGGTATTGAAGTCGTCGGTGCTCGCACCGGTGGCCGCTTTCTTAGAGATCACATACACCGTTGCCAGATCGTTGGGCAGCAACGGGTGTGGCTTCTCGGTCGTCATCACCAGAGTGTGTGAATCGACCGCTTTGATCGATTTGATGTTCTTCACGTAAGTCGAAAATGATGATGGCGAATTTGGCACTTTCGGTACGCGGTCCAATGTGAACACCACGTCATCAGCCGTGAAATCCGCGCCATCGTGCCACTTCACGCCTTTGCGCAATTTGAATTCCCAATTCAATTCATCAATCGCCTTCCATGAAAGCGCGAGCCCCGGCACCAAACGCTGACGTTCGTCCATGTTTACGAGGTGATCGAACACGTGCGCGGCCGCCGCGTTATTCGGTCCGACGTTGTGATAGTGCGGATCGAAGGCTGTGATGTCGCCTGAGAGCCCGATCGTGATGGTCTGCGAAAAAGCGAACGCCGCCAGCGCGCCCGAAGCACAGAAGGCCATAATGTTTCGCAGTGACGTGGTGATTTTTCGTTTTGAGAAGTGCATGGTATGCCCGCGCGATAAATTTAGACGCACAGAATAACCGACCTACGGATTAAGCGATGCCCATGAGCGCAACCATTGAAACGATTTTTCCGGTTCTCTCACCCTGGGCGGCGGGCAACACTGGTGTGCCATACGTGCACAGTTTTGCGAGCACGGTTCCGGGGCCGCACGTGTGCGTCACTGCTTTGGTTCATGGCAACGAGGTGTGCGGTGCAATTGCGGCCGATGCGCTACTGCGGGCATTGACGGCGGGCCTCCTTCCCCAGCGTGGCACCCTCTCGGTGGTGTTTGCCAACGTAGATGCATACAACGCGTTTAACCGCGATAAACCCTACGACTCGCGTTGTGTGGACGAAGACTTCAATCGCTTGTGGGATACGGCAACGCTTGATGGTCCGCGCGACTCCGTTGAGCTGCGTCGAGCGCGCGCGCTGCGCCCCATTTTCGACACCGTAGATCACCTGCTTGACCTGCATTCGATGCTGGAGCCTGCGCCGCCGATTGCACTGGCGGGAGATACCGCCAAAGGCCTTGCTCTGGCCAAAGCAGTGGGCGTACCGCAGCACGTCCTCGTCGATTCCGGCCACGCGGCGGGAAAGCGGTTGCGCGATTACGCAGCCTTTGGTGACCAGACAAAAGTAAAGAGCGCACTGCTCGTGGAGTGCGGGCAGCATTGGGAAGCGGCCGTTGGCGATGTAGCGACGCAGGTGATGTGGCGTTTTCTACGGCACTTCGGAGTGTTTGATGACCTGTGGCTCGAAAAGCGTATTTCGCCGGTCGCACACAACGCGCAACGCGTGGTGGACATCAGCACCGTCGTCACCTTGCGAAGCGCGACGTTTCGCTGGGTTCGGCCGCTGCAGGGTTTGGAAGTATTGCCTGCGGCGGGTACTTTGATCGCGCTTGACGGTCTAACCGAAATTCGCACACCACACGCCGATGCGGTGATGGTGATGCCGGTTCCAAGCCCAAAACTCGGGCAAACGGCCGTGCGGATAGGGCGCTTTAGAGAAAACATCGGATAGCGTTCTCGGCGCGCGGTTACGCTCGCTGCCTCGATCAAGCGATGCGCTAACTGCGCCGAACCGCTAAGCAATCACGCCACCACCCGGTCTCCGAGTCGACCGAACGTGTGGTCAATCGCGCGATTTCTCTAGCGCGTCGATTTTGGACGTCAGCTCATCAATTTGTGCGCGCAGCGCATCCAACATTTCGCGCTGGACGTCAAATTCCTGCCGGGTGACCACGTCCATGCGCGCGAGACCCGCGGTAAGCGTGGCGCGGAGGTTTTTCTGCAAGTCTTCGCCGGGGTTACCAGCGAGCAGGGCCTTCAGTTGGCCAGCGAGTTCGTCGAGAGTCATGTGAAAAGTGTAGCAAACGGCCTGCGTCACTCGCGAGGGGCGTTACGCACCAATTTAGCGCCGCCTACGCTGCACCGCAGCAAATCGCACCAATTGAGCGCTGCCAGCACGTTTTTCGATGCTTTACGGCTGGCACGGCGCTTGCAATTCACTGTCTGAACTGCGGACTTCGTTCCGACCTAACAACAAAGACCTCGCCATCAATTTTCTGGAGATTCACGATGAACGTAAAACAATCCCTCCTCGCTGCTGCCGTATCTGCGCTATTCGCAAGCGTTGCCTTCGCGCAAACTGCGCCGGCTCCGGCTGCACCCGCAGCGCCTGCCGCTTCGCCGTTCTCGGCCAACGTCGGCATCGCCAGCTCATACATCTATCGCGGTCTGAACCAATCTGGCTTCAAGCCAGCGCTGCAGCTCGGTTTTGACTACGCGCCGTCAGAAGGCTTTTACGCTGGCGTTTGGGGCTCATCCATTCGATGGTTGAAAGACTACGGCATTTCTAACAGCAACGCAGAAATCGACCTTTATGCAGGCTACAAGGGTGCGGTGGGTGATTTCGGCTACGACGTCGGTGTGTTGCAGTATTACTACCCAGGCTCTTTGGTTCCAGGCGCAACGCGCGGCGACACGACGGAGCTCTACGTCGCTGGCACCTTCAAGATGTTCACAGCGAAGTACTCGCACGTTGTGTCGCCATCAGTGTTCGCGATTCCGAATGCTCGCGGCAGCTACTACCTTGAACTCAATGCCACCTTCCCGTTGATGGACAGTTTGAACCTGAACCTTCACGTTGGTCGTCAAGGCATCAAAAACAACAGCACCGCTTCATACACGGACGGCAAAGTTGAACTCGCGTACGACTTCGGCAACGGTTTCGTGCTCTCCGGTGGCGTAACCGCAACGGACGCCGACAAGGGTTTCTACACGCCACCTGCTGAGAAGTTCCAAGGCAAGACGACGCCTTACGCGCTCGTCAAATACACCAAATCGTTCTAATCTAAATCCGGGGAACGCTTCATGAAACTCATTAGCGCCATTATTAAACCCTTCAAGCTCGACGAGGTGCGTGAAGCCCTCGCAGGCGTTGGGGTGCAGGGCATCACCGTGACCGAAGTCAAAGGCTTCGGACGTCAAAAAGGCCACACCGAGCTCTACCGCGGTGCCGAATACGTCGTCGACTTTCTGCCCAAAGTGAAAGTTGAAGTCGCGGTGAAAACCGAACTCGTCGAGCGTGTGATCGAGGCCATCGAGAAAGCCGCCAACACCGGCAAAATCGGCGACGGCAAGATCTTCGTTTTTGAAGTCGAACAAGTCATTCGTATTCGCACCGGTGAAACCGGTCCGGACGCGCTTTAAGCGGGGGATCATGAACATGAAATTACGTCTATTTGTCGGCGCGCTCTGCGCCTCATTTGCACTGGGCGCGAGCCCAGTCATGGCGCAGGCTCCTGCCGCGGCGCCTGCACCAGCAGCTGAAGTTAAACCGGCCGACGCAAAGCCTGCTGAAGCCGCACCTGCAACGGCTGCTCCAGCCGCCGCTGCTCCAGCGGCGGCAGCGCCTGCTGCTGCTGCTGCTGCGCCAGCCGCAAAAGCACCAGAGCCAAACAAGGGCGACACCGCCTGGATGATGGTCTCGACGCTCCTCGTTATCCTGATGACGGTGCCCGGCCTTGCGCTCTTTTACGGCGGTTTAGTCCGCTCGAAGAACGTGCTGTCCGTACTGATGCAGGTGATGGTCACGTTCTCTTTGGTCGTGGTGCTCTGGCTCATCTACGGCTACAGCTTCGCCTTCACCGAGGGCAACGCCTTCTTTGGTGGTACGGGTCGACTGTTCGGCAAAGGGTTGTTCGATAACGTGACCGGCACGTTCGCGATGGCAGCTACGTTCAGCAAGGGCGTTGTCATCCCGGAAATCGTCTTCATGGCCTTCCAAGCCACGTTCGCTGGCATCACCTGCGCGCTGATCGTTGGCGCCTTCGCCGAGCGCATGAAGTTCTCGGCGGTGCTGATCTTCACAGTGATCTGGTTCACGTTTAGCTACATCCCAGTCGCTCACATGGTGTGGTTCTGGCCCGGCCCAGATGCATACACAGACGCCAAGCTTGTTGACGGCCTGAACGCAACCGCTGGCAAGATTTGGCAGTGGGG
>DAINAJ010000037.1:0-14554 GCA_036733505.1 Casimicrobium sp. | reverse complement strand
ACGCCAAGCTTGTTGACGGCCTGAACGCAACCGCTGGCAAGATTTGGCAGTGGGGTGCCCTCGACTTCGCAGGCGGCACCGTGGTTCACATCAACGCTGGTGTCGCCGGTCTGGTGGGTGCTTACCTCGTAGGCAAACGTGTTGGTTACGGCAAAGAAGCCTTCCCTCCGCACTCGTTGGTATTGACGATGGTTGGCGCATCGCTTCTGTGGGTGGGCTGGTTCGGCTTTAACGCTGGCTCGGCACTCGAAGCCAACGGCACCGCCGGTCTGGCGTTCCTCAACACGTTCGTCGCAACGGCTGCCGCTGTGCTGTCGTGGATCTTTGCTGAATGGTTCCTCAAAGGCAAACCGTCCATGCTGGGTGCAGCGTCTGGCGCGGTTGCGGGCCTCGTGGCGATTACGCCTGCTGCCGGCAACGTTGGCTTGATGGGCGCGCTGGTCATCGGCTTCCTCGCTGGTGTCATCTGCTTGTGGGGCGTAACGGGTCTGAAGAAAATGCTCAAAGTTGACGATGCGCTCGACGTGTTCGGCGTGCATGCATTGGGCGGCATCTTCGGCGCGCTGGCAACGGGTGTGTTCAACAGCCCGAACCTCGGCGGCCCTGGCTACGTCTCGGATTGGGTCACGGCAAGCGTTATCAAGGCCGCAGACTTCTCGATGGTCGATCAAGTCATCATCCAAGCCAAAGCAGTCGGTTTGACCATCGTTTGGACAGCAGTAGTCGCGTTTATCGCGTTCAAAGTTGCCGACCTGATCGTAGGTCTGCGCGTAGCCGACGACGAGCAACGCGAAGGCCTCGACATCGTGGCTCACGGCGAGACCGCATACAGCCGCTAGCACGACATTCGTCACCGAGCCAACTGCAACCTCTCTCCTGCAGTTGGTTCGGCGAGCGAACTCGGCACATGCCGAAAAAAACCCGCTACGGCGGGTTTTTTTTTCTTGTGCGGCTACTGATGTCGATGCGTCAGTTTTCTGCACAAACAGTTTTCAGGCGCACGGAAACGCGATGATCCAACGCGCGGTGCGTGCAGCCGCGCGGTGACCGTGACGCAACCGGGTGGCGCCGTCGAAACTGCTGCGCGTAGTGCGCCGCCGAAACGCCTGCGCGTCGCCCGCTTATCGCTCAATGCATGCCATCGATCCATCGCCTAGCCATACGAGGGGTGTCGCGATACATTTGGCACATGAACGCCGCCTTCAACCCTGCTCACCCCCTCTGGAATGCCCGACTGCACTTAGTGGAGCGTTCATCCCCTGACGCGCAGGCATGCGCGGAGTGGTACGCACAACTACTGAGCGACACGCTCACGCAAGTGGACGGCAACACGTGGCAGCTCGTCGGACCGCAGCGTTTGATGAGATTTAGCGTTGGCCCTACTAAAACTGTGCCGCGCGTCGCGTTTGCGTTTCCGGATGAGGCGCAATGGACGGCCTACCGAGCACATGTCGCAGCAAAGGGCGTCACCACCGTTTCGCTCGAACCCGATGCGGTGTTGGGCGCGCATGCCTTTGAACTGATCGACCCTGATGGGCGGGCGATGGTGTTTTGCGTTGCACCGGCGGCAGCACCTGCTGCCACGACTGCGACGCTCGGCGTTGACGTTGATCCCGACACGTTGCCACTTCCCGGACGTTTACAGCACTTTGTGTGTGCTTCGACGCAAACCAAAGAAATGCTCGATTTCTATCGCGACGTCCTTGGCTTCGTGGAGTCCGACCGCGTTGTTGACACGGATGGCGATTTGTCGTCGGCGTTTGTACGCTCAGATGAAGAGCACCATAGCTTCGCAGTGTTTCGCGCGCCACAGGCGGGGCCTGATCACCACGCCTATGAGGTGCCGAACTGGAATGCCATTCGCGATTGGGCGGACCATTGCGGCGACTTGGAGATTCCACTTTGGTGGGGCCCAGGCCGGCATGGTGTGGGCAACAACCTCTTCTTCATGATCGAAGACCCGGACGGCTACAAAGTGGAGTTTTCGTCTGAGCTTGAGCATATGACGCCTGAGCAAGCGTATCGAGAGTGGCCACATGGGCCGCGTGCGCTCAACCTTTGGGGCAGCGCTTGGATGCGCAGCTAGCGATTCTCGCGGGGGCGGGCAACTACTCCACAAAAAAGGGCGACCTAGGTCGCCCTTTTTCGTGAGTGTCGCGAGATTACGCTTTCTCGTCCGCGACCACTTTGTAAACGACGGCTCCGATTGCCGCGCCGATGATCGGGGCGACCCAGAATAACCAAAGTTGCTCAAGCGCCCAGCCGCCAACGAACAGCGCGGGCCCAGTGGAGCGCGCAGGGTTCACTGAGGTGTTGGTCACGGGGATGCTGATTAAGTGAATCAACGTGAGGCACAAACCAATGGCAATCGGTGCGAAGCCGGCCGGTGCGCGCTTGTCGGTCGCCCCCATGATGACGAACAAGAACATCGCCGTCATGACCACTTCAGTAATCAGCGCTGCGGCCATGCTGTAACCGCCGGGAGAGTGCTCACCAAATCCGTTTGTGGCGAATCCAGCTTTCACGATGTCGACGCCCGCTTTGCCGGTCGCAATTAAGTAAAGCGTGCCAGCGGCCAAGACGGCACCAATCACTTGCGCCGCAATGTAGGGCAATAGCTCGGATGACTTGAAGCGACCGCCGACCGCTAGGCCCACCGATACGGCCGGGTTGAGGTGGCAGCCAGAGATGTGGCCAATCGCGTAAGCCATCGTCAGCACCGTGAGGCCGAACGCAAGCGACACGCCGTGCAGACCGATGCCCACGTTCGGAAACGCGGCCGCGAGGACAGCGCTGCCGCAGCCGCCGAGCGTGAGCCAGTAGGTGCCGATCAATTCTGCGAATGCTCGCTTACCCAAATTTCCTGAATTCATAGTATTTCCCCGTCGTTGGCTGACCGATCGCAGCGCAGTGATTACATCGTCGCGTTGCGCGCACGTCAATCAGACTGGCCTGAAACTGCTGGGCGGCGGGGATTCAAAACTCTGAAACTCACGGAACTTATTCACAAAATCTTACATCGTATGGTTGAACTAATTTTGTGGACTTAATGATGCCGTTTGAAACAAGTACCTATCTGCGCCTACTGACTGTGTTCTGCGCGCTTTTGCTAACGCCGCGTGCGGCGTTAGCGGCCGACGGCCCGACCACAGGCAACGCCGGCGCCGAGCGCGTTGAGGAAGTCGTAGTCATCAGCCCGAAGAACGCTGCCGTCATGCCGTACGACTCAGTCTATGAGCGGTTGAAACGCTTGCAAGATTCGAAGATTGATCGCGTGGCGTTGCAGATCAAGGTCACCGCAAAAGATCCCAAGATAAAGCTCTCAGACGTGCGTGTCGCTCTGGTCAACGACCAGCTGAGCATTCCGATCCCCATCGCGCAAGACGGCACAGTAAAGCTGCCGTTGCGCGCGGACATGTACAACACCGACGCGGAGCTTCGCAGCAATCAACCCAAGGGCATGATCGGTGGTTCCGTCACGCTCGGAATCAACTGGTCGATCGCCGGGGAAATTCCGTATTCCGAGGTTGAAGAGACAGTGCGCCAACTCCAAACCGCCGCGAAAGACGTGCTCGGATGGTTGGGCTACATGCTGTTTTTCCCGTCGATTACGAACGTGGACATTCCCATCACGTACCCGCAGCCAAACGGGCAAACACTTAAGGTGATGAAGGATGGTCGCGCGATTCACACGTTCACTGCCGATGAGAAAGGCGTGCTGACCTTTCGTCTTGACCCGCGCTGGAAAGATTGGCAGCCCACGCTGATTTTTTCGCACCAGCCGCCCAAAATCTAGTGACGACAGGTAAACAGACTAACAGCTTTTCGCCCGCAACGACCGCCTGGCGGTCGTTTAAGCCAAATTTATTATCAAGTCGACATAGCTATGAAATTGCGCCTAACGACCACCCGGCGGTCGTTGGTGCAGAAAAGCTGATTCGAATCACACGCGCCCGGATTTAAGCGGGCGACCGTGGGAGCAAGCGAGCGACTCGACGCGCTACTTAACTTGCGTTGCCGGTGCAGCAGGGTTCGCATCCGAAACGCTCGCCTTCGCGGTCGTGCCGACGGCTTCAACGGTGCTGCGCACCACCGGCAAACCCTTCACCTTGTTGAGCGCCTGCGCGTACAAGAAGTCTTTCTCGTTACCCCAATCGAAGCCTTTGAGCTTCTTGCTGTCTTCGCGCACCTTGATCAGCTTAGCTTCCTGCGCCTCTTCCGTCAGATCCTCTTCCGGATTCGCCTCTTTGGTTTCGTTCTTGCCCACGAGGTGACGCGACAAATCCTTCTCGCGTTGCAACTTCGGTGACATCACGCCGTCCATCGTCAGCTGCTGAATCAATACGTCAGGTTCAATACCCGTGCCCTGAATCGAGCGGCCGTTCGGCGTGAAGTAGCGCGAGGTGGTCAGCTTCACGCCGGTCGTCTGCGACAACGCAACGATGTTTTGCACCGAGCCTTTACCGAACGTCGTCGTGCCCATCACCGTGGCACGCTTGTGATCTTGCAGCGCACCGGCCACAATTTCGGAGGCAGAAGCCGCTGCGCCGTTAATCAACACGACCAACGGCACCGTCTTGAAAATCTCCGGCGCGGTAGCGAGCGGATCGACTCCACGACGTGCGTAGTAATCCTTGTTCGCGGTGTACCGCGTTTTGGTGCCTTCCATGCGGCCTTCGGTGTAAACCACCAGCGCGTCTTTCGGCAGGAACATCGCCGACAAGCCAACCGCAGCATCGAGCAAACCACCAGGGTTATTGCGCAGGTCTAGCACCACGCCTTTGAGCGGCGTTTGTGCGTTTTGCTCGGAAAGCGTTTTTGCGACGTCGGCCACGGTGGTTTCGTTAAAGGTGCGTACCCGAATAAACGAAATGCCCGGCTCAACCATCTTTGCTTTCACGCCCTGAATCTTGATTTGCTCGCGAGTGAGCGCAAACGTCTGCGTGCTGCGATCTTCTTTGCGGAAGACTTCTAGACGCACTTTGGTGCCCGGCGTGCCGCGCATTTTGTCGACCGCCTTGGTCGTGGTCAGACCGCGCGTTGAATCGCCGTCCACCTTGGTAATCAGGTCGCCCGCGCGAATGCCAGCGCGAGCTGCGGGGGTTTCGTCAATCGGCGAAATCACCTTAATGAATCCATCTTCGGTGCCGATCTCAATGCCGATACCGCCGAACTTCCCGGTAGTGCTAGTGCGCAATTCTTTGAACGCGGATTCATCGAGAAACACAGAATGCGGATCAAGGCTCGACACCATGCCGCTGATGGCTTGCTCGATCAACTGTTTGTCGCTGACTGGCTCCACGTAGTCGCTCTTAATGCGGGAAAACACCTCCGAGAACGTGCGTAGTTCATCGACCGGAATCGCGGACTTCGCATCGCGATTGGCATCGACAGAGATTGCCAGAGTCAGCGCAACACCAATGGTTGCACCCGCACCCACCCACGCCATTTTTTGCCAGTTACCACTCATGGAAAAGACCTTTCTCAGGGCGAGGCTTCACAGTCGCCCGCTATAGTCGCGATATTAGACGATTGAACGCAACGGCGCGTGTCACGTGGCTCGGATGCGCGCACCCGAGGCCGGGAAATCGTGGGCGGCAAAGCGCCACCCAGCGGAAAGAAAAAAGGGCGACCCATCGGAGGATAAGGTCGCCCTAAACGTCACCACGAGCGAGCCGGGGGAAACCCGCTCTGGGAGGACAACGAACCGTGGAAGAGGGGACAACCACGTTTCGTTTCGCCACACCCATGAGATGGTGCGCATTTCAAAAAGTTCAACTGTTTGTGTGACCTATTGCGTTACGAAATGTATTCAGCTCGTCGCGGGTGGGAATGCCCACGCGCCCGCCAAAGCGCGTGCACTTAAGCGCCGCCGCGTCGGAGGCAAACGAAATGGCGTCGCGCAGCGGCTGACGCTCGGCCAACGCCAAGGCAAGCGCACCGTGCCAGGTGTCGCCCGCCGCGAGTGTGTCAATCGCGTTCACGTGCGGCGAGCTCATTCGATGCAGCGCTTTGCCGTCAAACCACACCACGCCGCGCTCGCCGAGCGTCACGCCGGCAATTACGTTGCGCCCGCCGAAAACGCGCGGAAGCGCTTCATCAGGGGCGCCGAGCCCCAGTCGTCCAAGCAGCGCCTCGCCGAACACCGGATGCGTGGCAAGCGTTGCCACGGCCAACGCATCTTCCGCTTCGCCGCCGTCGGCATCGAACACGCTTGGAATTCCCGCGTCAGCGGCGGCGTTGAAAAGCACCGTCGCGCCGGGCTTCCAGCGCGTATCGGCGTGCACTGCCTGCGCACTTCTCACTTCGTGCAACGGCAACCACGACGTGTCCGGCGGATAGCCTTGCGCGGGCGCGGAGCAGATGAGCCGTTCACCTCGTTTGTCCACCAGAATTGCCGCCGTTTTTGAGCGTGCGCCGGGCAGCCGAAACACATGCAACACATTCACATGCTCTCGCTCGAGCATGTGCACAATCTGGTCGCCCACTTCGTCGTCGCCCACGCGACCCCAATATTGCGCCTCACCACCTAGGCGTTGCACCGCCACAGCCGCGTTGGCCGCCATGCCGCCACCAGTCACGATAAATTCAAGCGCGCCAAACTTGGCTGGCGCTTCGGGAATCACATCAACCCGAAAAATTTGATCGAGCGTTGCCACACCGACGCAGATCACGCGGGCACGTTTGCACGTGCTCGTTAAAGCGGTGGCGCTCATGCCCGACCGGTACTGCCGAACCCACCTAACCCTCGGTCGCTGGCAGAGAAGTCGGAGACCTCCTGAAACTGCACTTGCTGCACCGGCACGATGACGAGCTGCGCGATGCGCTCCTGCGGTTCGATCGTGAAAGGAGCGGTGCCTGCTGGATTGCGATTCCAGCAACTCACCATGAGTTCACCTTGGTAATCACTATCAATCAGGCCGACGAGATTGCCCAGCACGATGCCGTGTTTATGGCCCAAGCCAGAGCGCGGGAGGATCAGCGCCGCAAAGCCTGGATCGGCAATGTGAATCGCGATGCCCGTCGGAATCAATGTAGTCGCGCCCGCGGCCAGCACGATCGGTGCATCAATGCAGGCGCGCAGATCTAGGCCAGCAGAACCGGTGGTGGCATACGCAGGAAGATTAGCGCGCGCGGCGTCGCGCAAAACTTTGAATTGAATGTTCATGGGTGACGTATCCGGACAGAAAAAATTCGTGCGATGCAACTCATCACTAAACGGCAAGATTTTCGCCACAGATTCACACAGATGAACACGGATTTGCGAGAGGATATTTGTGCAATCTGTGTAAACCAGTGGCTAAAGTCGGTTTGACCGCGCGTTGCCGTCAGTCCTTAAACATCGCTGGCTCAAGGTTGTGGCGCTGCAAAAGTTTGTAAAACTCGGTGCGGTTACGTCCAGCCATTTGTGCGGCTTGCGCGGCGTTGCCTGCCGTTAATTTGAGAATGCGAACTAGATAGTCGCGCTCAAAGGTTTTGCGCGCTGACTCGAACGACACCAGCGGTGCGGAATCGTCGTCCAGACTGTTGCGGACGAGCGAGAGCGGAATCACATGCGTCGTGGAAAGCGCAACAGCTTGTTCCAACATATTTTCTAGCTGGCGCACGTTTCCGGGCCACGGCGCAGACACGAGCGCGGCCAGCGCATCCGGCGCAAGCGTTGGAACAGGTTTGCGGTAACGCGCTGCAATCTTCTTGAGGAAATGCGCCGCCAAAAGCGGGATATCTTCACGTCGTTCGCCCAGCGAGGGTAGCTTCAGCGCCACCACATTCAAGCGATAAAACAAATCCTCACGGAAGGTGCGGTCCGCACGCATCTGATCAAGATTTCGATGCGTCGCCGACACGATACGCACGTCGACACTCACCGTTTGCGTTGAACCCACGGGCCGCACCGCGCTCTCTTGCAAGACGCGCAAAAGCTTCGCTTGCAACGAGAGCGGCATGTCGCCAATTTCGTCGAGAAACAGCGTGCCGCCGTTGGCCGCTTGAAACAAACCTTGCTGCGCCGTCGCAGCGCCGGTGAACGCGCCTTTGGCGTAACCAAAAAGTTCGCTCTCTAACAGCTGCTCGGGAATCGCCGCGCAATTGATCGCCATAAACGGCTTCGTCGCGCGGCTACTCGCCGTATGAATCGCGCGTGCCAACAGTTCTTTCCCGGTGCCTGATTCGCCGAGCACCAGCACCGCCGCCATCGAATCCGCAACCAATCGTGCACGGCGCAGTAAGTCGTCCATCTTCGCGCTGCGCGTCACGATTTCCGCGCGCCACGCGTTCTCGCGCA
This sequence comes from Casimicrobium sp., assembly GCA_036733505.1. Lineage (GTDB taxonomy): Bacteria > Pseudomonadota > Gammaproteobacteria > Burkholderiales > Casimicrobiaceae > Casimicrobium. The sequence continues at coordinate 6,270 of DAINAJ010000037.1, read as the reverse complement.
GTTCGCTTTCCGCGCCGTTGCGCGGATCGCCTGGCGTGCCTGACACTCCAGAAACGGTTACCGCTTGCGCTACTTTCTTTAGCAATTCTTGGGGATCAAACGGCTTCGTCAAGAAACCGAACACGCCGCGCTGCGTTGCCGCCACCGCATCAGGAATCGTACCGTGTGCCGTGAGAATAATCACCGGCAACGTTGGATGTTGAGAATTAATTTGCTCGAAAAGCTGCATGCCATCAATACCCGGCATACGCAGATCGGTCACCACCACCGACGGGCGGCTCACCGCAATTTGCGCGAGTGCGATCTCGCCACTCTCCGCACTTTTTACGCGGTAACCCGCCGCCGATAAGCGCATGCCAATGAGCTTGAGCAAATCGGGGTCGTCGTCAACCAAAAGAATGTCAGCGGCCATAACGGGCAATCAATTGCGACGACGTTCGCGATCAAGAAGCTGCTTCTCGATCGCTTTGAGTGCGTCTAGTTTTTGCTGCAAAGCGTCGCCACGCTTTTGCTCCTCACGCAGTTGGCGTACACGCTCTGCAACCTGCACCAGCAACACGTCAGCAATCGAGCGCAGCGGGTGGCTGGCAGCCAAGCCGCCAGTCTTGGCGACCAGCGGTTCGAGCAAACCTTGTAGGCGCGCATCGTCGCCCGCTGCCGGCCCAATGAGGGCCGAAAGCCACGCATAGCGCAAGCGGTTCACGTTAGTTTTATCTTTGTTGAACAAGCCTTGTGCCGCAACAAAATCTTTACGCAGGTCTTCAGCCGAAGCATTGGCGGCGCGAGTCATATCGGAGAGCAGCGCTAGGCTCTGTTCCTGATCTTCCGGCAACTTAATGGGCTCGGGAGCAGCTGGCGGTGGCGCTTGCTTTTCCACTTCAACGTAAACCGGTACATACACCGTTTGCGTCACGACGGGTTGCGTCTCGACCTTTGGCGCAACCGTTGCGTCGGGCACAGAAGCGCACCCGGTCAACGCGCCAAGCATCAAGAGGCCAGTGGTCCACAAAACGGACCGTGCCTTATGCTGCAATTGAGTCTCCTTGCGTCTGCATATTGTTCTGCGCGAGCGAAACGTCGCTGCGCGATAAATCTAGTGGCAAGCGAACACGAAAGCGCCCGCCTGGTTTGCCCGGATCGACCACGTACACGTGGCCCTGATGCGCGAGCACATATTCGCGCACAATTGCCAAACCGAGGCCGGAGCCCTTGATCTTGCCATTGGCGCTCGCGTCGCCGCGATAAAACGATTCGAACACGCGTTCTTGTTCTTCGAGTGCGATGCCGGGGCCGTCGTCTTCCACATCGATTTGCGCGACCGCGCCGTCAATGCTGCTGATGATCCGAACTTTACCGCCCGCCGAGGTGTATTTGATCGCGTTGGACACCAGATTATCCAACACGACTCGTAGCTGCTCGCGATCCGCTTGCAGCGTGATCGCGTCGCCGCGCACATCCACCGAAATCGCCCGCGAAAGCATCTCAAGCCGATGCTCACGAACAACACGCTCAATCACCGGTTGCAGCTCAACGGTTTCGACCTTGAGCGCGGTGGCGCTCTTGTGCTGCTGATACGAAAGCAAGTCTTCGATCAAACGCTGCAACGACACCGTGTTGTCGCGAATGATGCGCACCACGTCCGTCTGTTGCATCGACATCTCGCCGACGATGCGGTCGTTGAGCAATTCCGAGCCTTCGCGCACCGCCGTCAGCGGTGTTTTCAACTCGTGCGAAACGTGGCGTAGAAAGCGCGTTTGATGCGTTTCGAGTTCGAGCAAGCGGCGCCGCAGCCAATCCAAACGCTCGCCGAGCGAGCGCAGGTCGCGCGGCCCTTTGATGCGAATGTCTTCGTTAAATTCACCTCGACCGAGCTTGCGAATGCTGCGATCAATATTGCGAAGGGGCCGTGAAATCAAAATCGAAAAGCCCACAGCAAGCAAGAGCGCCGTTGCCGCCGCGACACCCAAAAACCACGGCCAATTCTCGCGAGTCTTAGCCGCCATCTCTCGAAGCGTCACAACCTCGCGCTCGGTTACGCGCCCCAGCTGCGCGGAAGCCTGCGCGGCGTTGTCCGCCAAATCAGCAGCCGCTTCAACAAGCTTGGGTCGCTCAGACGCTTCCGGCATACCGCCCTTCAAGCTTTGCGCCAGCGCGCCACGTTCTTTCGAAAGCGCTTTGAGCGCGGCGCGCTCGTCTTCGGAGAGTGGCAAGCCTTGACTGCGAATGAGGGTCTGCTCAAGCTGCGCATCGAGCTTTCGGTAGCCCTCAATCAACGCCGGATCTTCCAACACGATCGACTGGCGTACCGCGCGCTCGATCTTCCCGGTAACGTCGCGCAATTCGCGTGATGCGCTACTCGCGGCCTCTGCTTCGCGCACCGAAAGCTGCGAGCGCTTCGCCAACGTATCCAACCCAAACGCCAATTCAGCCAAAGCCACCACCAGCGGCACGGCCGAAAGCACGAAGCACGCGAGGATGACGTTGGTGAGGGAGCGGGGGTAATACACGCCTTCATTCTAGGCGCGGAGGTGCCTCCCTTCGCAGTGGCCATGTGTCGCTTCCGGCAGGTCATCGAAACACCGAGGCAAACGCTGACGAGTTCCCGTTCGCCCTGAGCGCAGCGAAGGGTTTGATAAATTGGCCGGGTTCAAACCCTTCGCTGCGCTCAGGGCGAACGGATTTCAGCTTTGTGCTTGTTTCCTGCCGCAATCGAGCAAGCGCCGCCAAAAATGTACATCCGCGTATTTACATTGACGGCTCAATCAATTAAAGTACACACATCGTACATCCGCATTCGGTACCCAGCATGCAAACCACACGCGCCTTCAAGAACGGCAACTCACAAGCCGTTCGCATTCCTGCGGACATCGCGTTCGAGCGCATGGATATGGACCTAGAAATTGAGCGCGACGGCGACGAAATTCGTATTCGTCCTGCGCGCCGCCCGCTCACGGGCGTGTTGGCCAAGTTCGCGCAGTTTTCACCGGACTTCATGGCCGAAGGTCGCGGCGATCAGAAACAAGCCGAACGGGACGCGCTCTGATGCCGCGCTACATGCTCGACACCAATATGTGCATCTACCTGATGAAAAATCAGCCAGAGGTCGTCGCGCAACGCTTCGCGCAGTGCTACGTCGGCGACGTCGTTATGTCGTCCATCACGTACGCCGAATTGGTTTACGGCGTCGCGGCTTCGGCCAATCCGGAGCGAGAACACGTCAATCTCGCCAATCTTATTGCAGACATTCAAGTAATGCCTTTCGACGCCGCCGCTGCAAATGCGTACGGTTCCATTCGCCTCGCCACTCGCACCAACAAAAAAGACGCGCTCGACAAATTGATCGCAGCGCACGCTGTCGCCTTGGGCGTGACCGTCGTCACCAACAACGAACGCGACTTCGCGAAGTACCCCGGCGTACTCATTGAAAATTGGCTGGCTGCGCCATGACCCCTGACGAATTCATCAGCCACTGGTCGCCCGGCGGCGGTGGCTACGGCATGTCCGAGCGCGCGGGTGCGCAGCCGCACTTCATCGGCCTCTGCGCGCTGCTCGGTGTCGACGCACCAAACGACGCTGCGAACTACACGTTCGAACTCGGCACCCGAAAGATTGACCAAAAACGCGGCTTTGCCGACGTCTTCAAGCGTGGATGTTTTGGGTGGGAATACAAAGCGCCCGGCGGCGACCTGACCGCCGCGCTTCGGCAACTCAAAGACTACGCCAACGCCCTCGACAACCCGCCGCTCTTAATCGTGAGCGACCGCCTCGCGTTTGAGATTCACACGCAGTTCACGGGCCGCCCGACCGAAACCTATCGCATCTCGCTCAAACATTTGGGCGACCCCGCGCAGCGCGACATTCTGCGCCGTGCGTTTGTTGACCCCGCGAGTTTTCAACCGAAGCGCACCAACCGCGACATCACCGAAGAAGCGGCCAAAGCCTTCGCCGACGTCGCCGAGCGCATGCGTCACGAGCGCCGCGAACCGCCGGAGCGCGTCGCGCACTTCCTCACGCAGTGCTTGTTTTGCTTCTTCGCAGAAGACGTTGGCTTGTTGCCTGAGCGGTTGTTTGAAAAGCTCGTCGCCAAACAAATCACACCCGAGAAACTTCGCGGTGCGCTGATCGAACTCTTTGAAAAGATGCAGCGCGGCGGGCTCTTCGGCATGGAAGACATTCCGTGGTTCAACGGCGGGCTCTTCCAAAAGATCGACGTGCCGATGATTACGCCGATGGACGTCGCCGCGCTCAAAACCGCGTCGCAGCTCAATTGGAGCGCGATTGACGTTGCTATCTTCGGCACCCTGTTCGAGCGCGGGCTCGACCCGAAAAAACGCAGCCAACTCGGCGCGCACTACACAGACCCCGCCACCATCATGCGCATCGTCACGCCGGTTGTCGAGCGGCCGCTGCGCGCCGAATGGGCGCTCGTGCGCGACGACATTGCCAAGCTCACGAGCAAAAGCAAAAAACACGGCGATGCCGCTGCGACGAAGGCCAAAGCCGCGCTCATCAAATTCCTCGACCGACTCGCCAGCTACCGCGTGCTCGACCCCGCCTGCGGCAGCGGAAATTTTCTCTACCTGGCGCTGAAAACGCTCAAAGACATTGAGCACAGCGTGCACGTAGAAGCCGAAGCGCTCGGCGTGGAGCGCCCGCTTGACCTCGTCACCAGCCCGGCCAACGTGCTCGGCATCGAACTCAACGAATACGCAGCAGAGCTAGCTCGCGTCACCGTCTGGATCGGCGAGCTGCAGTGGCGGCTGCAACACGGCTACCCGTTCAAGCAAAACCCCGTGCTCGAACCGCTCGATCACATTGAGTGTCGGGACGCGTTGCTAACGCCGCGCTCCGGGCGAACGGACATGGAAGAAGCCACGTGGCCCCGCGCCGACGCAGTGGTTGGCAATCCGCCGTTTGTTGGCGACAAGAAAATGCGGTCCGAACTCGGCGACGAGTACACCGAGACGTTGCGCAAGGTTTATGCGGGGCGCGTGCCTGGCGGCGCGGATTTGGTGACGTATTGGTTTGAGAAGGCGGGCGCCGCAATTGCGAGTGGCGATTTGAAATATGCCGGTTTGGTTTCGACCAATTCAATTCGTGGCGGAAAGAACCGCACGGTGCTCGATTCCATCGTTCAGTCGTCGCGCATTTTTGAAGCGTGGAGCGATCAGCCTTGGGTAAACGACGGCGCAGCGGTTCGCGTGTCGCTGGTTGCATTTGGTATTGGCGACAACGCGATTCGCCTTGACGGAATGCCGGCGGATCGGATTCGTGCGGACCTCACGCCGGACACGATCGCCACGGGCGCGGATATGACAGACGTGCCGCGACTCAGTGACACGCGTTCAACGTGTTTCGTTGGAACATCCAAGAAAGCGTCCTTCGATATTGATGGCATCGTCGCCCGACGTTGGTTACGCGAACCGAACGTTCACGGAGAATCAAACGCTCAAGTATTGGCACACTATCTGAATGGCGCCGACATTGCGAGGCGCCCGTCGGACACATGGATCGTAGATTTCGGCGAAAAGCGAACGCTCTCTGACGCGAAGCTTTTTGAAAAGCCATACCAGCACTGCGAGACTGTAGTTTTGCCTGAGAAGGAAAGCGTGCGAAATCAAGCCGAGCTCGCCAAGTGGTGGCTGCACGCGCGGCCAGCGCCGGATATGCGCGTGGCGATAAAGCCGCTACCGCGCTTCATCGCGACGTCCATCGTGGCAAAGTGGCGCCTGTGGAGTTGGCAGCATCCTGTTGTGCTGCCAAGCCACGCGTGCGCTGTAGTCGCTCGCGCCGACGACGCCACGTTCGGCATTCTGCATTCACGCTTTCACGAACTATGGTCACTGCGCTTGGGTACGTCTCTGGAAGATCGCCCACGCTATACACCGACGACGTGCTTCGAAACCTTCCCCTTCCCCGCCGGGCTGACGCCCCTCGACACGAGAGATCAGCAAACAGAGACGTTGGAAGATGGAGCGGTAATTCCAGCAACGCGAAGCGCGGCGAGCGCTGGGCTCGTTGCGTCGCAGGAAAGGGAGGGGGTTGCTTGCTGGCCACCAGAGAACGATTCTGATAACAGGCAGTGCCACCGGGTGGTTGGGGACGAATCCCGCTGTCCCGAGACCAACAAGCCACTTGATACTAGCGGCGACGGAGGCAACAGTCAAACTCACGACGTGCCTCGTGTTAACGCCATCAGCATCGCCCGCGCCGCGAAGCGCTTGAACGATTTGCGGGAGCGGTGGCTGAATCCGCCGGAGTGGACGGAGC
>DAINAJ010000036.1:0-20843 GCA_036733505.1 Casimicrobium sp. | reverse complement strand
GGTGGTTTGAACAACGCCACCACGGTCACACCGAACAGCGGCAACGCACAAACGGTCAACGCCTGTCGTGACCTCACGCCGAACGCACCGAACATCACGGTGACCAAGACGATCACCAGTGCTGCGGGCGCTAATCCAATCGCCTACCTCGTTACGGTTTCAAACTCCGGCGGTGTTGGTAGCTACGGCTTGACTGACACGCCATTGTTTGGCACGGGCTTGACGCCAGGCGTTCCGGTGTGTGCGAACACCACGGTACCGGCGGCTGGCGGCGCGCCGGTGTGCACCACGGGCACAGGCACTAACACCTTGGCGGCCACGGGCACAGCGATTGCGGGTGGCGCGAGCCACACCTACACGGTCACGATTGGTTACACGGTAACCAACGCGGTGACCAACACGGTGGGCAGTGCACTGTGTGCCACGACGGCACAGACGACCACAGCGGGTGGTTTGAACAACGCGACCACGGTGACTCCGAACACGGGGGCTGCTTCGTCGGCTAACGCCTGCACCACGGTCACGCCGAACGCACCAGTGATCACGGTTACTAAGACGATCACCAGCGCAGCCGGAGCCAATCCGATTGCGTACTTGGTGACGGTGACCAATACGGGTGGAGCGGGCAGCTACGGCTTGACCGACACGCCATTGTTTGGCACGGGCTTGACGCCAGGCGTACCGGTGTGTGCGAACACCACGGTACCTGCGGCTGGCGGCACGCCGGTGTGCACCACGGGCACGGGCACCAACACCTTGGCGGCCACGGGCACAGCGATTGCGGGTGGCGCGAGCCACACCTACACGGTCACGATTGGTTACACGGTAACCAACGCGGTGACCAACACGGTGGGCAGTGCACTGTGTGCCACGACGGCACAGACGACCACAGCGGGTGGTTTGAACAACGCGACCACGGTGACTCCGAACACGGGGGCTGCTTCGTCGGCTAACGCCTGCACCACGGTCACGCCGAACGCACCAGTGATCACGGTTACTAAGACGATCACCAGCGCAGCCGGAGCCAATCCGATTGCGTACTTGGTGACGGTGACCAATACGGGTGGAGCGGGCAGCTACGGCTTGACCGACACGCCATTGTTTGGCACGGGCTTGACGCCAGGCGTACCGGTGTGTGCGAACACCACGGTACCTGCGGCTGGCGGCACGCCGGTGTGCACCACGGGCACGGGCACCAACACCTTGGCGGCCACGGGCACAGCGATTGCGGGTGGCGCGAGCCACACCTACACGGTGACCATTGGTTACACCTTGACGGCAAGCGTCACGGCGACTGTGGGCTCAGCACTATGCGCAACTACAGCTCAAACCACCACACCTGGTGGCTTGAATAACGCAACGACAGTGACGCCAAACGTAGGCAATGTTTCTACGGTCAACGCCTGTACGAACGCTCCTGGCCGCTTGACGCATACCAAGGTGCTTGGCGCTGGTCCTACGCCGACCGCGACGGTTAATCAGTACACGCAGGTCTACACGATCACCGTGAACAACTCCGGTGGTACGGCGTTGGCTTACGGCCTGACTGATACGCCGTTCTTCGGCGTCGGTACGGCGGTTGACGGTGCCGTGTGTAGTGCATCGGGTGCCGGTGCCGCAGCGTGCGCCACGAGCGTTACGGGCAATGCGCCTTGGACAGTGGCCGCGACGGGAACCAGTATTGATGCGGGTGGTACGCACACCTACACCATGACTGTCACCTTCACGGTTACGCCTGGGTTGGTTACGGCTGCTGGCAGCGATTGTTCGCTAACGACGGGCAGCACGACCAACACGGGGCTGCTGAATCGTGCAACCTTGACGCCGGCCGGCCAAACCGCCGTCGATCAGGAGGTGTGTACGCCAATGCCACCGAACATTCGTGTGACAAAATCGATCACGAGTGTTGCGACAGCAAGTCCTGCTGTGTATTTGGTTACCGTCACTAACACCGGTGGACCTGGCACGTACGGCCTGACCGACACGCCACTCTTTGGCAGTGGCCTCACGCCGACCGGCATCACCTGTGTGAACACGACTGCACCAGCCGCTGGTGGCACGCCAAGCTGCACAACGGCGACGGGTAGCAACACCCTCGCCGCGCTGGGCACCGCGATTGCGAACGGCGCTGCACACACGTACACGGTCACCATACCGTTTACTGTGAGCAATGCCGTAACGAACACGGCTGGCTCTGGGCTGTGCGCCTTGACAAACGTGACGACTAGTTCTGGCGGTTTGAATAACGCCGCTACCGTGACGCCGAGCGCCGGACTGAGTTCGACCGCGACGGTGAACGCCTGTAGGGATGTTCCTTCCAACCCACCAGCCATCACTGTCACAAAAACCATTGTGAGTGGCAATCGTGCGAATCCAGTGGCGTACCTGATCACGGTGACAAACACCGGTGGCGCAGGGTCATATGGTTTGACCGATGCGCCAATGTTCGGTACCGGTATTACCATCGACTCGGTGAGCTGCGTGAACACTACGTCACCAGTGGCGGGCGGCGCACCACTCTGCTCGGGAACGGCACCGCACACGCTTGCGGCGGTGGGAACTCCGATTGCGGGTGGCGCAAGCCACACCTATATGGTCACGATTGGATACACCATTACGGAAGCAGTGACCAACCGCGTTGGATCTGCGCTTTGTGCGTCTGGCAACCCACCGGGCTCAGGCGGGCTGAACAACGTAGCAACTGTGACGCCGAGCTCTGCGGCTGCGATCAACGCGTACGCATGCGAGTCCGTGACGCCACCAGTGAACATTCCGACGACCAATCGATTTGTTCTCTTGATGCTGGCGCTCGCTCTGGCTGCGTTCGGATGGCAATCGGCACGTCGCTTCAGATAGTCTGAACCGCACGTAAATTAGGCCGGGTTCGCCCGGCCTTTTTTTTGCCCACTGCTTGCGCCCTAAAATAGAGAAAAATCAGGAGCTACTCGTGCAGGAATTACTCAGCGAACTTAAATCAGCGATCAGCGCAGCGAAAACTAAAGTAGACGAACTTCGGGGGTTACTTTGAATACGACAAAAAGTCGCACCGCCTACTAGAGATCAACGCCGAACTCGAGAACCCCAAGGTTTGGGACGACGCTGACCGCGCCCGCGAATTGGGCAAAGAGAAACGCCTGATCGATGGCGTCATCGGCCACATCGACACACTAACTGCCGACACCCAAGGCGCCGCCGAGTTGCTCGAACTGGCGGAAATGGAGAGTGATGAGGCCACGTTGCAAAGCCTCAAAGGCGACGTCGCGAAAATCACCGCCATTCTTGCGGAGCTTGAATTCAAGCGCATGTTTTCCGGCGAGCAGGACGAATCAAACTGCTTTCTTGACATCAACGCGGGCTCGGGCGGCACGGAGGCGCAAGACTGGGCGCAGATGCTCTTTCGCATGTACTGCCGATACGGCGAACGTAAGGGCTTCAAGGTCGAAGTGCTCGAAGAATCCGACGGCGATGTCGCGGGTCTCAAGAGCGCGTCGATCAAGCTCACGGGTGACTTTGCGTACGGGTATTTGCGCACTGAGACCGGCATTCACCGCCTTGTACGCAAAAGCCCCTTTGATAGTAACGCGCGCCGCCACACATCGTTCGCGTCTGTATTCGTTTACCCCGAAGTCGACGATTCGATTCAGATAGACATCAATCCGTCGGATGTGCGCACTGACACTTTCCGCGCCAGCGGTGCCGGTGGACAGCACATTAACAAGACCGATTCGGCCGTACGCTTGACGCATATTCCCACGGGCATCGTCGTCCAGTGCCAAGATGGTCGCAGCCAACACAGCAACCGCGACGTCGCGTGGAAGCGTTTACGTTCGCGCCTGTACGAGCACGAAATGCGTATCCGCATGGAAGCGCAGCAAAAACTCGAAGACACCAAGAGCGACATCGGCTGGGGGCATCAAATCCGCAGCTACGTGCTCGACCAGTCGCGCATCAAAGACCTCCGCACTAGCTTTGAGACCGGCAACACGGGCGCAGTCCTCGACGGTGATCTTGATGGGTTCATCGAAGCGTCGTTGAAGGCTGGCGCAAGCCTAGGCAAAGGAGAGGCGTGATGCCCGCCATCGTGCATCCGAGACTGCTTGACCTGCCGCCTCAACTCGAAGGCGAGCGAGTTGTCGTGCGCCCGTATCGCGCTGGCGACGGCGAGCGCTTCTTCGCCGCGTTGGAGGAAGATCGCGCCGACTTGTCGCGCTGGATGGAGTGGCCCGTCACCAAACACCAAACGGTTGACGAGTCCGAGTCATACGTGCGCAGTATGGCGGGACGCTGGCTCACACGCGAAGGGCTCATCATGGGCATCTTCTCGAAAGACGAAAAAACGCTCTACGGCGGGACCGGCTTTCACGGTTTTGACTGGGCCGTACCGTCGTTAGAGATCGGTTGGTTCCTGCGCAAAAGCGCGCGCGGACAGGGCATCGCCACGGAGGCGGTCAGCCTGTGTTGCAAGCTCGCGTTCGAGCACATTCAAGCCAACCGAGTGTGGGGCACGATCGATGTGCTCAACGCGGGTAGTTGGAAACTTGCAGAGCGCGTCGGATTTACCCGCGAAGCGCATTTGCGTGGCGAATGCCGCGACCATCATGGCGTGATCCGCGACACGTTTGTATACGCCATGCTCGCGCGCGAGTGGTTGACGCGCTAGCGCATCGTTAGCGGCAGGATTGCGCATGCATCGCGTAGCGGCTGCGAGTGCCTGTGATGTCCGGGCTCAGTCTGTGCCGTGGCGCCGCTATCCGTTTCGCAAAAAGGATCGCTCTGCGGGTTGTTTCAGCGTGGATCGATCGCCACGAACTACATGCGCTATGTAGCTGAGTTCTCGTTAACAGCTTTTTGCACCCAACGACCAGTCGGCGGTCGATGAATGGAAATTTTTCTATTAGTCGACAGTCGATAAAAATACGCGCTAACGACCATCAGTAAGTCGTTAGAGTCATAAAGCTGTATCCGATACCCGACGCGCCGCATCGGTGCCTCGTGACCCATGCGCTCGCAAGTGGCCCAAAGTCCGTCGCACAACGCGCGAAGTACGTGACCCAGCGCGGCACAACCCAAGCCACGTTCCTGTTCTTTCGGACGGCTAGTTAATCACGGCTCGCGTTTCTAGCATTGCGTAGCCCTGACGCGCAATTTTTCACAGCGTGTTCGGTACCGCAACCGCCCTTAAACCTACGAAATACCGCCGATCATGATGAGACCGCTTCTCCAGCGCGCAGCGCTTACCTGCGCCATCGCTCTCTTTGCCGCGTCGTCCGCCGCCGCCCAAAAGCTCCTACCGTTCAAAGTCTACGTGGGTACCGTCGCCAATTTCGACGTTACCAAGGGCGTCAACACGATCAAAGTCAGCGAGGGCTTCATCGTCACAGGCACGATGCCCGTCAGCCCGACCAACACCTACCGTATCAAAGCCGGCCAAGCGCTCGCGCTGCTCTACACCTCCAAGTCATCGGCCGATTACTCGAGGGTTGCGTGGGGCGATCTGCCGACGACGCAGTTCGGCAAAGTCATACGTAAAGTCGATGGCAAAGAAGTGACGATGGAAAACTATTTGGGCGTCAGCACTCGCTTTGAACAGACGATTCCAGTCAAAGGCCAGGACGACGCCTTCCAGATCTCACGTATGTACAAAAGTAAGTTCAATCCACCGCTCCCCGCCGGTGAATTCGAGCGCACGCACGGCGTGTACCTGATGAATAGCCCCGACGTCGAGGCCGCGCGCAAAGTTCCTGCGTTTGCCAAAGACGTGAATAAGGCCGCAGGCAAAGTGCTCACCGCGTATTACTTGGTGAGCCAGATTGACGCCAATCCGTTTTTTACCGTCGAGGTGGACTTCACTGACGTTCAGCCCGGCGCGCTGACGACCGCGAGGACGGCTAGCGCATCTGATTCGACGAACACCCGAGACGCGCAAAAACAGCGCGACGACCGCGCCGCGTCACAAGAGCAGGCCGCCGAGGCGCGCGCTGAAGCGAAGCAGCAAAAGGACGCCGACCGTGCAGCGGCGAAAGATGCGAAAGCCGAAGCACGGGCCGCCGCCGCGGCTGAGCGCGCGAAACAGCGCGCGGATGCTGCAGCAGCCCGCAAAGCGCTCTCCAATTGACGCGCGACGCAGCACACATGGACGCAAAACTACAACACCACGTCGAAGTCTGTATTCGCCGCACCACACAATCACTTCGCTCGATAGGATTAATTTGTGGCGCGATTTTCGCGATCGTTTTCCTGTTCGCTGTGTACGCCGTACTCATGTCACCGGAGCTTGAGCGCGGCATGGTTGTTGGCTTGCTCGTGATCGCTACGTTCGTAGGCGCAAGCTACGCCCTCCACGCGCACTCGGATCGCGTGCAAAAACGCTTGCGTCATGTGTTCTATGTCGCCCCGGAGAAAGTCGTGAAGATCGAGGCCAAAGTGATCCAGCGCGGCCCGGTGGTGGGCTACATGTTTCACCTGCACTCACCCAAGCCAACGAAGATGGTCGGCATCAGTGTGCCGAACCAACCGATGTTTGACGCGCTACGCGCTTCATTGCCGATGCATTTCGCCAACGCGACCTACCACTAGCCCACAGCCGCTTATGAAGTCTCCTTCCTTCTTTTCTCGCGCGCACGTTCAGCAGCTGATCCTCACGTCCGCGCTCGCCGTCAGTGCAGGTGCGCACGCGCAGACGTTGCAATGGGCACAGTTCGTATCCGCGGTGCCATTCGGATCAGGTGCCGCCGTATCCTCACAATCCCTTCCCGCTGCGGTGCCTGGCGCCGGCCGTGGATCGGGCGTTGCCACGCTAGTTATGAGTGTTGCGGGAGGTACAGCGAGCTGGAACGGATACGGCGTCGGACGCAACGACGACGGATATTTTCCGGCGCCCGATCTGCCGCAGGTTGGCATCACCTATGTGTCCGGCGCTCCCGGCTATCTCGGTGGAGTCCCCCTCGCAGCGCAGGCCGCATTTTCCGCGGCCTACAACAGCGCAGGTGCCCCGGTTGGGCTAGCGGTGCCCACGAGTGATCGCGCAGCGGTGTACGCTGACTCGGGCACCGGCACCACGCTATCTGCGCAGTGGGACTTTTCGACTCTCATCGGCGGCAAGTTGCCTGCGGGCTCTTGGATATTTCTTGATGGTATCGATCAAGGCGAACGCGTTACCGTCACGGGGCCCGACGGCTGGATGTCAACGGTACACACCGGAGACTCGACGCTGCCTCGTGCGCCAAACGGCATGACCACGCTCGTCAGCGCGCCCACATTCCCAAGCTGCGCCCCCGCAATCACCACCAGCGCGGGTTCAATTGAATTCAACGGACGCTACGGAGACGTGAGCCAATTCGTGCCGGGCTGCTCCAACACCCCGGTGCCCGTGATGGGACAAACCGTTGGCTACACCAAAGGCATCGACAGCGTCGGCGTCTGGGTGCGAACGGAGATTGACTTAACCTCGTTGTCGATCACCGCATTCGACACGGACGTAACTCCGCCGAACGCGCCGGACAACAACTACGTGCTCGGTTTCGGCCTGATCGCGGCAACCTACGCGCCACCGCCTATTCCGGGACCCACCGGACTATGGCTCGTACTTTTGGGAGTGATGGTGTTGCTAATCAGCTCGTGTGTCCTACGACGCCGCGTGCCGAGCCGCTGACTAGTGCTGCGTCACCTGCACACACGCCGCAAACCAAACACCATGGAATCGATTTGTAAGCGCCTCCACGGCAGCGCTTCCGGCCAGCCACGACGGCTCGCGAAGTACCTGAGCTTCCTCAGTGTGAGCGTCGCATGCATGGTCTCGGTTGGGGCACAGGCCCAAGAGCCCGTGTGCGCCGCACAGCCGGAGCCCGGACGAAGTTGCGTGGACGTCATCACACTCGAACCTGCCGCCGGAAATCAGGCACGGACGGGCTTGTCAACATTTGGCGCTGATGATGAACCGGGCAACGATATGAGCGCCTTCAACCACGTCATTCGAACGCGTGACACATTGGTCTACGAGTTTCGGTATCGTGTTCTACACGGCGATGCACAGGCGCTGCGACTAACGATCACATTACCCGCTGGCGTCGATTTGGTGGAGCCGCCCAACCCGCAGTTCAGCGGCGCGCCGATTCCCGGTTACTGCCTCAGTGGTTCAACATGGAGCGGCAACGTGTTGCAATGCGAGCTAGGAAACATTGCCGCAGGCACGACGCGCAACGCGACCTTACGTACATCACCTCGGTTTGGCGTCGCTGACGGCACGGTGCTCGTCGTAACGGCAAACATTGGTGCAACCAATCAACAAACGACGGGTGCGGTAACTCGACACGGATACCAAGACTTAGTCGCACAACAAAACATCAGCTGTAGCGTGTCGCGCAAAAGCACCTCTACGGTACTTTCTCCATGCGGCGACGTCGTATCGGCCAAGGCACAATTCGACCTCGAACTCGCGGGATACGCCACTACGAATATCGCGGACCGAGGCGCACGCAATCCGAATCAAATCAACGTCGCGCTAGCCTCTTCAATCACCACCGTCACAGGGGGCGCTGCGGGTCGATCGGGCTTCATCCTCACCTACCCGGTGGCTATCGCCTTACCCGGCGATGGCGTCGGCGCCGCACCGCTGACAAACACGACGCCGATTGCGCTCATTCAGCGCTTATCGAATAGCGACGGCATCGCGGGGTTTGGAGAGTTGGTCGGCTGCGGCATCAACGGCAACGATGATCCTGCCCCCAACGGAACGCAGCTTCCGGCGCACTGGTCGCTAGGCATGCCGCAACCGTCCTCGCCACGCGCGCTGCATCACCCGTACGGACGCATCGGACTCGCGGGAGCTACGGCAACTAATTCAGTCGCCGACTCCGGCGGCATGACGTGCGGTCAGTTGGTGGCGGGCGGCGACATCTCAATCAACATCACCCCCTCCGCGACAACGTTTAGCCCTACGCAATTTCCAACGCATCAGGTCGACGGCCAAGTCGTTCCGCGCCGCTACGTATTCGTCGGAATCGTGATTGTTTTTTACCCAGCCTTGCCGGTGCAACTACCGTCGGATGGCGGAACCGGAGACGGCTCGGTCATGGTTCGCGTAGATATGGGCGTACCCGGCCAAGGCGGTCTGACGGCGCTCACGGTGGGTGAGGCCACTGAGCCCGATGCTGCGGCGATCAACGACGGATTTGCGGGGCCGCAAACGTTCGATGATGACACCAACAACTTTAGTATCGGCGTCCTGAACATTGAAGGTACTTTTCACCGCAAGCTATGGCGCAATCCTCGTTTAGACACCGCTGTTTTTGCAGGGGAGGAATGTTTGCCCGACGGAAGCGATCCAGAGTGTCGGCATGGCTACGCCTTTCCTGGCGCGAACATACAGTCCGAATTTCGTTTTAGCTATGGCGCATTCAGTCAACGTCCCAACGCGCAATTTTGTGACGAGTGGGACAGCACGAGAACACGTCTGCGGCTGCCGTTCGACGGCAACGCGCAAGCAAGCGAAATGCCGTCGGGAAGCCCGATGGTGCTTCGGCTCTTTGGTCTAAACGCCAGCGCGGCCGTGCTCAATGCTGCGGGCTTCCTCGTCGAAGTTAGTCCCGACGCGGGATCTGTACCCAACATTGACTGGGACAACAACGAACCGGCTCGTACGCAGGCGCGGAGCCAAATGTCCGCGCCAGAATGCAGTTCCGGTACGTGGTTTCCCGCGAGTTTGCCCACGCAGTTGATTGATGGCCTAAACGCTGTCATGCCGCCGGCCTCGCTCGAAATTCCATCGGGTAGCGGCCTGTACCCCACGATAAAGCGAGTGCGAATTACTGCGACCTCATTGCCCGCGTTTATCTCACTTGCGCTGCGTGGCAGCTACGAAGTCTTGGCCAACACGCCGGGCACGAAACTGCCCAACCGCACGTCGGTACGTTTTGGCGACGCAACCGTTTGGAGTTACGCCGAGAACGACCACGCAATCGTGCGCAGCGTTGATACAAGTATCGATATCACCGCAACGCGAAACATCACCTCGGGTGCCTATGCACCGCTCGCCAGCGTGGGCTACGGCGAACTCATCGAGTTTGGACTGTCCGCCAACTTCACCAGCGGAGATGCTCACGCTACGCCTTCGACGTTCCCGCTCATTGTTAAGGCGTACGTTCCGCCGGAGCTCGATTACGTGACTGGGTCCGCGAACCTGCCGCTTCACCTCGCACCGTATTCCGGCCACGACCCCGAAAGCGGCGCAACAGCCACCGTTCTCGAATGGCGCATCACGCAAGCGATTCCGGGCAACTCGGTGCCATGGATTTCTTATCTGGCTCAGCTCAGCGCCAGCGCCACCCACAACGCCAGCGTTCACACCAGCGCCACAATCGAGCACGCACTCGATCCGAGCCCACTCTTCAGCGTTCCGACATGGGCGTCACGCGAGGATCGCTACGCGTTTGCCAATCTCGTGGCGAATGTTCCGGAAGGTCTTTTGGTATCGAAGAGCACGGACACTCCGTACATCGCAGCAGGCGGCACGCAATTGTGGCGACTGCAATACCGAAACACATCCGCGAGTCCATTTGCGATGCTTCGCATTGTTGATGTGCTGCCATTTAACGGTGATGCGGTCAACGCGCGCTCGCATTTCGAAGGCGGATTTACCGGGGGTGTCGTATCGCCTTTGCTGCCTACCGAATACGGTGTTTTCTTTAGCACCTCACCCAGTGCGCAGATCAACCGCAATCCCAACTGCCTTTCCAATGGCGGCACATTGGCGGACGGCTCCGGGGTGTGCCCGGCGACAGGTGCCGTGTGGAGTCAAACGATCGACGGTGTGCTTCCCAGCGGTGTCACAGCGATACGTGTAGATGATCGAAACGGCCTTGCGTCGAACACATCTCAGACAATTTCGTTGCAGCTCTTGAGCAGTGGCGGACGGCCAGGAGACGTTTATGAAAATTCATTCACCGCAGTCGCGCCGGAGCAGACGCTGGTCGTCGCAAGCGTAAAAGCACAAATTCAAATCCCAGCGGGTGAGTTGCGCGGTTTCGTGTATGTGGACCGCGATAGTTCTGGAAGTCTTAGTGTTGGAGATACCGGCTTGCCCGGTGTCACGGTTACGCTTACCGGTGTCGACGAGGTCGGAAATCAGTATCGAATTACAACCACCTCAGTGGCGGCCAACGCGACGAGCGTCACTAACGAGGTTCAGATTAATAGCGGCGCGGTACGCATCACGACGTGTGAAGCCAATTCGATGATGCGCGCCGGGCAGTACTTCTTCTGTCGTTTGCCGAGCGCCAACGAGATCGGTTTTACGCTCACCCAGACACAGCCAAACGACTATTTGGATGGCCCGGAAGCGCTGGGTACATTGTCGAGCGGCGCGCCTCGCGGAGTCATCTCGCAAAACGATGTGTTCACCGGCGTTCGAGTCACCAACAGCTTAGTGACTGGTGTGGGTGAGGTCGGCGCGGGTTACAACTTTGCTGAGCGATTGGGGACGGCCGACACCACCAGCGCCGTCAGTTGCACGCCCGTGTACCCGGCGAACGGGGCGACCGTGACCTGTACCGTTGTTTGCACTAATCACGGCCCATTCCCGGCTCAAGACATGACGTGCCGTTTCGTCGACACCTCTGCCTTGTTCAATATGAGCGTTTTGTCGTGTGATGGCAGTGCCACCGTTGCGGTCGGCGGCACGCGCAGCTGCTCGATGCAATTCACCTTCGACGACACGGTTTCGCTCATCGTCAGCGCGGGCTCAGGAGCCAGCAACGACGTAAACGGCGGAAGCGTCGCAAGTTCCGGAAACAACCCGAGTCGATTTGTCTTCGAGTTGTTTCCGGTTGAGGTGCCCCTGAGCCGCGATCTGCTGCTAGTCATCACTCTGTTGCTGGCAGCCATGAGCCGTATGGCTTGGGCTCGTCGTGGGGTGTGCCGTTGACCCTACTCCTGCGGATTGGGGGCTGGAGCCACGGGTGATCAATGAAATCGCTTTTAATCTGCGCAACTGCCTGCTGCTGGCTCGTTCATACGCTCCGGCGAGGCGGCAGCTGCTGCGGAGCGCAGGCTTAGCGTTTGCCTGGCTGGATGAGACCCGCTTCTACTGCGCGGGTGACGGCCTCAGCGCGTCGCGTTGTCCCGAGTCGTTCGAACACGACGGTGAGGTGATGCTTCACAGTTCGCTCCGCGATACCCAGATCTCGGGCGAGATGTTTGTTGGTTTTTCCGTGCGCGATGCCGATCAGGATTTCGGTTTGACGAGGCGTCAACATGCGCGCATCGGTTTTACTAGACGGAAACCACGTTTCACCGTCCAACAAGCGCGTGATGATCGCAATCGTCTCGTTGGGCTCAAGCGACTTAGGCAAGTACGCCGCCAAGCCTTCGTCGATGCACAGCAGCGGAAGGCGTGGGTCGTCCGTTCCAGACATTAGAACGCGAGCAATGGTCGGATTTTGCTTCGCGACAGTTCGTAGAAACTCCAAACCATCCCCATCCGGAAGTCGCCAATCGCAAAGGACGATATCGAAGTCGGCACCAGAATCCAAAAGCGCTCGCGCTTGCGCGGCGCTGGTCGTTGATTCAATAGCGTCAACACATTGCGAGCGTGTGAGCAAACCGATGAGACCGTCGCGATAGAGCGGATGGTCTTCTACGACAAGAATACTGGTACGTTCGGGCATAAGGCACGAGTTTAGTCGTACGCCGCGAACGGGCCACCTGTCCAAACGGCCAGTCGCGCGCGTCGTAGTGCGTCGCATAATTGAACAGCTATGAACTCCAACTCTACATCGGTCGGGCCGTCGGATTTCCAATGCCTACACCGACTGGCTTGGGAGGCGCGCTTTCGTGACCCAAGCGCCATCGGAGCGATCGCCCAGCGCATGGCCGATTGCTCAGCACCGGGGAGCGTAGATCTGGCGTGGGCGCACCTGCATCGTGCCGTCGCGTTTCGTTTCATTCGTGACAGCGCGTCAATGCAAATGGCGATTGCTGATGCTGAGGCGCTGTTTCGTGCGAACGGTTTTGAGCCTGGAATCGCGATGTGCCGTGAGCAGAAAGCGCGCTTACTTGCCAATACGGGCGACGAGGGCGCGGCTCGATCCTTAGCCGACGCTAACTCGCCCGATTTGCGCAGCCAACTCAACGCGTGGGAGCAGTTCGCGCTCGCGGACTTAGACGTTGTTATCGCGACACGATTCTCGACGCCGGAGGCCACTATCCGCGTTTTGTCCAAAGCCATCGTTGCGGCGCGAGCGACAGGTGATAGCGCTGCCATCGCGCAAACACAGTCGATGTTGGCGGGTAAGCACGCTGAATTAAACAATTACGAGACTGCGCTGACACTGGGGCTCGAGGCGTATCAGTTGGCGGCAGCGGTTAAACCGGGCGCAGCGTGGTACATCAGTGGGTTGAATTTGCTGTTGATCCACAACGGAATGGGCAATGCGCACGAAGCGTTGCTGCTCACGGAAGCGCTTTCCCTGTTTGATGAAACATTCTTCCGACCGATTCGTGAGCAGAGCAATCTGCTCTACGCGCGAGCCCATCTGCTCAACAACGATCCGCAAGCGGCGCAGGTCGCCCTAGACCGTAGCCGAGCGTTTGTTGCGGTGCAGACACAGACGCATTCGTGGACGAGCGCGCAAGCCAATGTTTTTTTAGCGACCCACGAAGCGAGTCGTGCAAAAAAGCTATGTACGGAATGGATCGAAAAAACGCCTCGCGCGGAGAAGGCTTTGTATCCGTCCGCGGCATTGCGAATTTATCGAACCGCGGCGCAAGCCAGTGAGTCCACGGACGACCTTCGGGCGGCGCTTGACTTCGAGCGAGAGGCAGCGATTTACAGCGAGATTGAGCTGGGGCGCGCGGCGCTCGCACGCCGCGTTGCACTCGAAATTGAGTTTGACTTTGATCGTGAACGCGCTGCGCGAGACGAGGCTGACAAAAAGCGCGTCGAAAGCGAAATCGAGCGAGCGCGGCTTGATGAGCTTAATCGTCAGCTTGACGCCGCACTTCAAACGCGCACCCGATTTCTGGCTGCGGCGAGCCACGATTTGCGCCAACCCGCGCACGCGCTGGCGCTCTACGCGGCCGCGCTGGAACACGAGACCTCTCGCCCCGCGTTGGTGGACATCTCGTCGCGAATGCGTGCCACTGTCGGTTCGCTCTCGAATATGTTCGACGGCTTGTTGGAGCTTGCGCGGCTTGATGCCGACGCAGTGAAACCGCAGCACGAGACCTTCGACTTGACTGAGCTACTGACGCGTTTATGCACTGAGTATGCCGATCGCCTCGTACACCCGAATGCGGTGCTCAAGCTGCGTCGCATGCGCGCTGAATGTTTCGTCCGAAGTGACGCCGTTCTCGTCGAACGGGTGCTGCGAAATCTCATGGGTAACGCGGTGAAATACGCAGGCGAGGGCGCTATTTTGGTAGCGCTTCGTCGACGTGCTTCATCGCTCGATATCGAGGTGCGCGATTCCGGCCCGGGCATGAGCGCCGACGAACTGCGGCACATCTTCGACGAGTTCTTTCGCGCCCGCAGCGCCAACAATCGCCGCGATGGATTGGGGCTCGGTCTCGCAATCGTCGAGCGATTTGCGCGTCTCCTAAACATGCAGATCGCGGTTCGATCAGACTTGGGTTGCGGCACTACGTTTGTAGTGCAGATACCCATTACGTTGTTGACGTCAGCGCCCGAGGTGCAACCCTTGGCCATTTCGCGAAACGTGCCGAGTAAGGCGCTTCGAGTGGTCGTGATCGACGACGACGAGGACGCGCGTAACGCGATGTCCCGTCTCCTCTCAAAGTGGGGGCATCAGTGCTTCGCTGCTGAAAGCGCACAGGAAGTGTTCACGCACTTCGCCGAGGACGATGCGCGGCCCGATGTCGTGGTGTCCGACTTCCAGCTTCGTCACGGCGACGCCATCGACGGGATTGTGCTGATGCGCCAGCGCTGGGGCGCGGTGTTGCCGGTGCTCGTGGTTTCGGGTTCTCACGTTGCGCAGGAAGCAGTGGAGGCGCGGTTTAGTGACGTGGCCTTTCTCGCCAAACCGGTGCGTCCGCTGCGTTTGAAGAGCTGGCTTGCTGCGCAGGCGGTGTGGCCAGCGTCAGCAAGGCACGACTAGCGCACGAAGATACCAACGACGACACAACGGGCGTGAACGGAACCGTCGGGCACTGCGTACCGTTCAGCGCGTCGTGCAGTCACTACCCGTCCAAGCAAACGTTGTAGTAGTAGCTTTTTAGTGCAAACGACTAGCTAGTGGTCGTTGCAGGGCAGTTATTTAACTTGTCGACAAGTGGTAAAAACGAGCGCTAGCGACCGCCAGGCGGTCGCTAGCGCTATAAAGCTGTTATCTACTTTGCGTAGACCATATCGCGCAAGAACAACGACAGCTGGGGCACGTACGTGATCACCATCAAACATGCGAGCACCACGAGTACAAAGGGTATGAGCTGCGTGATGATGCGGTCGAGCGAAATTCTTGCGACAGTGCAGGCGGCAAACAGATTGACGCCGAACGGCGGCGTAATCATCCCCAGCGCGAGGTTCACCACCATGATCATCCCGAAGTGCACCGGATCAATTCCGAAGTGAACTGCGACCGGCGCCAGAATCGGCGCAAGTACGATGATCGATGCGCTCGTCTCGATGAACATGCCGATGATGAAGAGCGCTGCGTTGACGCCGAGCAAAAAGAGCATCGGGCTTTGCAGCCATTCTTTGAGGAACAGGCCAATCGCGTCCGGCACGCCAGCACGCGTGATGAGATACGCAAACAGTCCCGCGTTAGCGATGATGAACATAATGACCGACGCGGACAAGGTGCTTTTCTTGAAGATGGGCAGCAAGTCTGAAACGCGAATTTCGCCGTACACCACTACGCCAACAAATAGCGCGTAAACCACCGCGACAGCCGAGGCTTCGGTGGGGGTGAACACGCCACCATAAATGCCGCCGAGAATGATCACGGGCATCATCAACGCGTAAGCAGCGCGGCCATGGAGCGACGCACGCAGCTTTGGAATCAACGTCAGCACCACGAAGTACGCGGTGAACAGCCCGACGCCAATCAAATCGGTGTACCTGTCCAGCGTCTGCTCGTCTAGCGCGCTCTTTAGCAGCGCAGGCGCGATCACTTTATTGCCTAGCACAAGCAGCAGCACGCCTCCGGAAATGATCCCGATGTCTGCCAGCGCCGAAAGCGCCGAGAGCTTGCCGTCGCCGTCTTGCTTGCCCCAGCCGCGCTTCTTGCACAGCAAAAACACGTAGAGCATCAGCGCGCCGCCGATTAAGAGCCCCGGCCCGAATCCCGCGATAAACAGTTCGCCAATCGACACTTCAGCCGAAACTCCGTACAGAATCATTGGAATGGAAGGGGGGATGATGACACCCAGCTCCGCGCTCGTCGCTTGCAGCGCAGCGGCCCACGCCGTCGGGTAGCCATGCTTTATGAGCGCGGGAATCAAGATCGCACCGATGGCGAACGTGGTTGCCACTGATGAGCCCGACACCGCAGCAAAGATCATGCACGTCAGTACGCACGTCATCGGCAAACCACCCTGCACACCGCCGACCAAACTCTTTGCGAACTCAACGAGACGACGCGAGATTCCACCCGTCTCCATCAAATTTCCCGCGAGAATGAAGAACGGAATCGCGGCGAGCGGGAATTTATTGATCGCGGAGAACATCTCCTTCACCGACACCAGCATATTGACGTTGCCGATGTAGATGCCAAAAATCGCAGAAAGCCCAATCGAGACGGCGACCGAAATGGTGAGCGCGAAGCACAACACCATCGTAACCAACATCGCGGTGCTCATTGTGCGGTCTCCAACTCAAGACGCTTCGGGTCGAAGAAGTTGCCGACAATACCGAGCGCGGAGAGCAAACCACCGATTGGCATGGCGATGTAGGCCCAAAACATCGACACCTCCTCCAATCCAATCACAGTCTGTACGCGACCGCGCAATGAATAGTCCCAACCCACAATCACGATCACTCCAATTAACACGAGCGACGCAATCATCACGACCGCCTCGAGGACGCGCTGCATTCTGAGTCCGGAGATGCGATGCAATACGTCCACGCTCACCATCGCCCCTTGGCGAAACGCCATCGGAATGCCCATGAACACCATCCAAATCAGAGAGAAGCGAATAAGCACTTCGGTCCATTCCGCGGGCTTTTCGAGCACGAATCGCGTGATGATTTGAAACACGCCCAGCGCCGACGCGATGGCCAGCATGGCGCAAGCCACGTACAACGACGCAGTCGTCGTCACGTGCTCGACGCGCAGAAATAACGCTTTCATAAACACCCCGTATTCGTTGGAATCATTGTAGGCACAAAAAAAGCCCGCATCGCTGCGGGCTTCTCGGTGCGTCAGGTCTTATTTCGCGTTGCGAATTCGATCAATGTTGGCTTTACCAAATTGCTTTTCAAATTCAGCATTCACTGGAGCCAGCGCGGCAACAAACTTCGCCTTATCGACCTCGATAACCTGCATTCCTTTTGAGCGCAGTTCGGCGACGCCCTTCGCATCATCCGCATCCACGCGCGCGCGATTGACCTTCGCGGCCTCTTTCGCTGCATCCAAGAACACTTGTTTGTCAGCAGCGGAGAGCTTGTCGAACGCGGCCTTATTCATTAAGAAGATTGCGGGTGAATACACATGGCCCGTCAACGACAGATGCTTTTGCACTTGCTCAAACTTCGCCGCCATGATGACTGACAATGGGTTTTCTTGCCCGTCAACCGTGCCTTGTTGCAGTGCGGTAAACACTTCCGGGAACGCCATCGGCGTGGTCACGATACCAAAGCCTTTGTACGCGGCAATGTGCACGGGATTTTCCATCGTGCGCATCTTCAGACCTTTCAAGTCGTCGGGCGAATTCACCGCACGCTTGCTGTTGGTCATGTGGCGAACGCCGTTCTCAGCCCACGCCAGCGCTTTGAAGCCTTTTGGTTCAAATTTGGCGAGCAATTCTTGACCGATGGGACCGTCAAGCACGGCGCGTGCATGCGCTTTGTCGCGAAACAGGAAAGGGATGTCCAGAATGCGAGCCTCGGGTACGAAGTTCGGAACCGGGCCGGTCGACGTGAGCGTTAGCTCTTGTGTGCCGAGTTGCACCGCTTCAATCGATTCGCGCTCACCGCCGAGCGAGCCGGAGTAGAACGGTTGAATCTTGATGCGGCCCTTCGTGCGCGTCTCCACTTCTTTGGCGAGGGTGTCGATGCCCACGCCCTGATGCGAATTCTGCGCGACAGAGATGCTGATTTTCATGCTCGCTTGCGCGAAAGCGCCCGAAGAGATCGCAACCGCAGCGGTGGTCGCCAAAGCGGCGGCTAGAGTAGTAAATTTCATGAGTCCTCCTTGTGAATGGTGAAAGCGTAACGCATAAGCCTTTCGCTTCGCCGACTAAACTTCATTCGCCTCAACCCCGAGCCGCCCTCAGCCGCCGAATCGCAATGACGAATCTTCCTATTTGGGCGCAAACCGCCGGTCTACTTGTGCTCTCCAACGTCTTCATGACCTTCGCTTGGTACGGGCACCTCAAGAATTTAAGCAGCAAGCCGTGGTGGATCGCCGCGCTTGTGAGCTGGGGCATCGCGCTCTTCGAATACCTTTTGCAAGTCCCCGCCAACCGCATTGGTGCAAGCGAGTTTTCTCTGGCCCAACTCAAAATCATGCAAGAGGTCATCACGCTAGCCGTGTTTGTGCCCTTCGCGGTGTATTACATGAATCAACCGATGCGGCTGGATTTTCTGTGGGCAGGTTTGTGCCTGCTCGGTGCGGTGTATTTCATCTTTCGCGGCGCATAGCGCTGTGCAAAAGCGTGTTTACAGGCGCGCGGCTAACTCGCGGCGCTTGGCCTGCGTGACGCCGCCGTAGCCCCAGTCGGTCGCCGCGTTTTCTCGAATCACGACATAGCTTGCGTCGGCGTACTGCTCGGCGGTTGTGTTTTCGGTTGCGCCGAGCTGTTCGCGCAAAAGCGTATGCGCAGAGGCTATAAATGCCGCTTTTTCTTGCGTGAGATTCGTGCCTTCGGTGATGTCGATTTCGAGCAATGCGGTTGGCAGCGTTGCCGGCGCTGCGTTGATGAACCAAGTGCTTGGAGATTTGGATTCGAAATAAACAACGGTGACTTCCGCGCGTTTGCCCAAGCGCTCGGCCGTGAGATGCGTGAGCGCGGCGGCGAGCGAGGCGGTGGTGGCGTCGCTAAGCGGTGTCGGTGTGGTGACGCGAAGAACGGGCATGACTATCCCCGATTCGTGCCAGAGCACGCACCATGCGCACCAGGCGCGGGTTGGAGTGCGCGGGCCAATCGATCCGCCTGTCGCGCCAGAAGTCCGCGTAGCGCTATCCAAAATGGCCGATGAAATTCCTGACGTTGCTTAAAGCTTGGAAGGGTGTGTCGCATAACCATCTCTCCGTTTAGTGTTCGCTGCGATTCGATGTGAACCGCGTGGAATGAAATGTAGAAATAAATAGCGTTCGCGGAAACGATCTGTGATGCAATGTGCTTTTGCAAATTCTGCAAAACCAAACCGCGATGGCCTATGAATCTCGATGACCTCAAACTATTTCAGCGCGTGGCCGAACTCGGCACACTCTCAGCAGTGGCGCGCGAACGTGATGTGGCGGTGAGCCAAATTTCTCGTGCCGTGAGTCAACTCGAAACCGAGCACGGGGTGCGCCTGTTGCGCCGTACGACGCACGGTTTGTCGCTCACGGCCGAAGGTGACGTGTTCCTCGGCTATTGCCGCAGCATCACGCAAACGCTCGACGAGCTGGACGGAGAATTTTTGTCGCGCACGCGGGATGTTCGTGGTGTCGTACGCATCGCGGTGAGCGCGAATATGGCGCAGCATGTGATCGTGCCGAGCTTGCCCGACCTTTCGGCGAAGCACCCGGGCCTCATCGTCGATTTGCAGGTGAGTGACGCGCTCGTAGACATGAGCCGCGACGGTATCGACATCGCCATTCGCACCGGCAGCACGCAGACGGAGGAGGTGGTCGCCAAGCAAATCGGCAGCCACGGCCGCCGTCTGTACGCGAGCCCGACGTACTTAAAAAAACATGGGAAGCCGAAACATCCGGATGATCTGGCCACGCATCGCCTGATTACCGCCAGCGCCTCACCGCGTCTGAATGACTGGCCGTTTGTGATTGATGGCAAGCCCGCGGTTCGCGTTGCCAACGGTCACATGCGCGCGAGCACTACGGCCGCGACGCAATCGATGGTGCTGGCCGGTTTGGGCGTGTGTCGCGTGCATGACTTGATCGCCGCGCCGTTTGTGAAGCGCGGCGAGCTGGTTGAAGTGCTCGCGAAATTTGTGGATGACCAGCCGGTGCCAGTTTTTGCGGTGATGTTGCCCGAGCGCCATCGCTTGCCAAAAATAAAAGCGTGCGTGGACTTCTGGGCGCAGTGGTTGCCGCAATACGCGGGTGCACAGCGATAAGTTGCATACACCTTTTAAGGCCAAACGACCGTCAGGCGGTCGTTTGGTGGAAATTATTCAATAAGTTGACTATTAAAAAATGCTAAAGCCAGCGACCGCCAGGCGGTCATTAGCGCTAAAAAGCTGTAAACGCACTTCGCTGGTCTAAGCGGCGAGAGTCAAGACCGTTCGTTCAGGTGATATGTAGGCGCGGCTTCGGCCGCGCTTCTCCGTTGTACGGTGCGGCACCAAGTCGTTGCCTCCGCTTTTAAGCGAACCGTATTCGGACTCGTGTGCGTCAATCAATCGCCTGAAAATCCCAGGAAAAACTCGCACCGTCATTGGCGTTGCAACTGCCTTGAAGTCGTGCCGCGCTCGAAGCGCTTTGTGTGGCGATCACGTTGTTTTC
>DAINAJ010000035.1:14989-21162 GCA_036733505.1 Casimicrobium sp. | reverse complement strand
CGACATCGTCCCGCAATTGATTGAGTACGTGAAACTCCCCGCGAAGTCCCCAGCATTTGAGGCGGAGTGGAAGAAGAGCGGGCAAATTCAGCGCGCGATTGACCAGGCGCAAAAGTTTGTTGCCGCACAGCCCGTGAAAAACATGACGCTGGAAGTCATCACGCTCGAAGGCCGCACGCCTGTGCTCTTCTTCGATATTCCGGGCACGGGAACAAAGGCCACGGGCAAGACCGTGCTTCTGTATGGCCATCTCGACAAGCAGCCAGAAATGGCCGGTTGGCGCGAAGATTTGGGGCCGTGGACGCCGCTCGTGGAGGACGGCAAACTCTATGGCCGCGGCAGTGCGGACGATGGTTATGCGGTGTTTGCGGCGCTCGCCGCGATCATCGCGCTCGACGCGGAAAATATTTCTCGCCCGCGCTGCGTGGGCTTGATCGAAACCTGCGAAGAGTCAGGCTCGTTCGATTTGCCACCGTACCTCGATGCGCTGGCCGCACGGATGGGTGACGTCGGCCTCGTGGTTGCGCTTGATTCGGGCGCGGGCAACTACGAACAACTGTGGGCGACGACGTCGCTGCGCGGCTTGGTCAACGGTACGATGACAGTGCGCATGCTGACCGAAGGCGTGCACTCGGGTGACGCTGGCGGCGTGGTACCGAGCACGTTTCGCATCGCACGGCAATTGCTCGACCGCATCGATGATTCGGCGACCGGCGTGACGAAGTCACCCGTGTTCAACGCGCCGATTCCCGAAGAGCGTTTGACCCAAGCGCGGCAAGCCTGCGACATTTTGGGCGATGTGGTGTGGAAGCGTTTCCCGTGGCAGAGTTGCGGCGGCGCACATGAATTCACATTACCGACCAGCAAAGATCCGGTGGATGTGATCTTGAATCGGACATGGCGCGCGTCGCTGTCAGTGGTAGGGGCCGACGGGTTGCCGCCGACCAATGCCGCGGGCAACGTATTGCGGCCGTACACAGCGCTGAAATTGTCCCTGCGCATTCCGCCGACAGTGGACGGCGCGGAAGCTGCGGCTGAGGTGAAGCGCCTTGTTGAGCACAACACGCCCTACAACGCGCAAGTCAGCTTCGCCGCTGATAGTGCGGCGACGGGCTGGAACGCGCCCGCGTTTGCTCCGTGGCTTACTGTCGCACTCGATTGCGCTTCAATGCATTACTTTGGCCGCCCTGCCGCGTACATGGGCGAAGGCGGCACCATCCCGTTCATGGGCATGCTCGGTGCGAAATTCCCTGATGCGCAAATGCTCGTCACCGGCGTGCTCGGACCGAAATCGAATGCGCACGGCCCGAATGAGTTTTTGCAGATTGACTATGCGAAGAAGGTCACCGCGGCTACCGCGCTGGTGATTGCGGCGGTTTAGGGGGAAGCCTCGCGGCTACGGGGTGAGTTTGGCCACGATAACCGTAGGTCTCGACTAAGGCCGCCGCTTCGAAAGTTGCAACGTCAATTCGGCTTTTCCAACGGCGATACTTTGCGCCTCGGATTCGAGGTCGCCGGGTTGCGGCGCCGCATCACCGGACTGTGACAGGCGAGCGCGAATACTTAGCTTTTTCGCGGCGGACAACTTCTGACCAGGCAACATTGAATCTTCATCGGACAATGCGAAATTGACCGGAAAAGCGGTTGCCGCAATGCGCTTTGCGGCCAGTGGCGCGCCTGCCGCTTCACCATCGCGCACGATCACGAACAATGCCGCACTCTTGCCTTGAGGCGCATCCATGCCTTTCGCCAATTCCACTTTGCCGCTGAGCAAAATGGCCGTTGCTGGCGCAGGAGTAGCACCCGTGGCGGTTGTGGCGCTGGCAGCTGACGCGCCACCTGCTGCGCGTTTCTTCGCGGCATCAAATTCTGAGCGAAGGAGTTCATCAGAACTTGCCGAGGCCCCTGCTTTCTCGAACGCAACGATTGCCTCGGCATCGCGACCTAGCTCAACGTAGCTGCGCGCGAGCAACGCCCAGCCTGCGCGGTCATCGGGCGTTTTTTCTTTCAAGCGCTTGGCAAGTCGTTCAGTCATGGCCGCCAGATCACCACCGGCGGGCGCTGGTGCGCCCCCCAGGGGTGACGCAGCCGATGTTGACCCTTTGACCCCCAACGACGCGGCCAGCGCGTCTATGGCGGGCGTTGCACTCGCTGCGCCTGACATAGCTACCGGCGGCGGTGTCGGTGCGCGATCGGTCACCGCGTAGAGCACGGCAACACTCGCGAGCAGCCCGCCAGCAACCGCAAGCAACACCAATGGAGCACGCGTTCGCTTGGGCGCGTCAGTGGCGCTGTCGCTCGTCGCGAGGGTACTTCGCCGAACATTGAACCACCACGCAATTGCGGCAATTGCGATGCCGGCCGCGAATGCGCCAAATACGGCCGCCAACAAAACAAAAGAATCATTCATGCTTAGAAGTCGTACCGGTAGCCGATGTAATAGAAAAGGTGGTTGCTGTTCTGATTGACGGACGCCGAATTGGATCGACTCAACTCCCAGCTCGCTTCGGCATCAATGTAAATCTTTTCAGACCAACGGTACGATCCTCGCAAACTTGGGCTCCAGCGCGTGAGCGTCTGACCATTTGAAGAGACTTGGCGGAACCAGCGAACAACCGGCTCTACGGTCCATTGGGAGGCAATGACGAAGCGGGGATTGAGTGCGATGAGCCACCCGTTGTAAGTCGGTGCTGACAAATAACTGCCGTTGACGACGAACACGTCTGACGGACCCCAAACGCTGCTTGCAATCAGCTGGCCGGTCACGGTCTTGATCTGGCCGCTCGCTTCAGACGCTGGCAGCGCGGGTGTTGCGCCGGTGCCCGATACGCTGGAAATTCGGTAGTCCAGCCCGGCCTGCCACGTCTTTGCGAACGGCACGGTGAAGCCGAGTGAGGCTACGCGGGAAGTAGCGGTCAAAGCGCTGGCGTATTCCTTTGCAGCGCGCAGATTGACTTGCCCCATCAGATCGGCCAACGTGAACGCATTGACACCCGCCATGCCGTTGGTAAGCTGCAAAGGGGGTGATGCGCGGAAGTCATAGAGCGCGTTGAACGTAATCGTGTCCGGCACGTTGTAGGTCGCTTGCACCGAACCAATATTGACGCGACGGAACAAGACGTCGTAGTCAAACGTGCCAATTGTGTTGACCCGCTCAGTGTTGTAGCGCAGCTCAGTGCCGAACGCCCGACGGTCCGAGTACGAGCCGGCGCGCTGCTCAATCGCGTAAACGGTCGCGCCAAGATTAGGTAGGATCCCTTCGGCATCAACGCTCGCGCCGTAGAAAGCCTTGCGCTCGCCTGGCGTCACGTCAGATGGTGTGCCAGCCACAAAATTGACCTTCCAAGTTGGAGACAAAGCGTAGTTGCCGGAAATTCCATCAAAGCGATAAAGGACGCCAGCTCCGGTGGGGCTTTGACGGCCGACACGAACCCCGTAGTGATCGGCTTGATTTTTCACGTCAGCATATGCGGCAGTCAGGCGATTGCGACTCGCGATATTCTTCAGAAAACTAGCGGTGTAAGTGTCGCGCACAGACATGCGCGTTTCCCAATCACCGGAACGAATCCTCGCGTTAAGATCGACATTGGTAACGAGCGAAGACTGATCTGTGCCCGTAATCGTCTGTTGGTCAATCGTCGTTGCATTGGTCGCAGGCGTGACGATGATGGTGCTTGTGTCAATGCGCGACTGGCCACCGTAGTAGCTCTGAGATACGCTACCCCACAGCGTGGTGGACGAAGGCTTGCTTTTTCCTGTCTGGGCAGCCGCAACGGTCGGCGCACGGTCCAACTCTAGCAGACGCTGACGAACACGCGTCGCGCCGTCACTCGTCGGATAAAGCTTCAAGAACATTTCGTATTCTGCTCGCGCCGCCTTGGTCTGCCCTAGGCCCACGCGGGCAGCGCCAATCAATTCCTGAGCTTCGAGCGTTGTTTCATTTTGCGGCAGATTCAGAAGAATGTTGAACTGAGCCAATGCAGTGTCGTAATCCTTTCCGTCTAAGGCTTTTTTTGCGCGCTCCAGAATAGAACGCGTTTCAGCACTTGCAAGGGCCGTTGGCGGAGTCGATGAAACCACCGCTGGAGGCTCGGGCGTCGGCGAAGGAGGAACAGCTTCAGCAGCCTTCGCGGGCGCGGGAGTCGCGGCGGGGGCGGGAGCAGCGGCGACGACAGTGGCACGCTCCGCCGGCGACTGCAGCGACGGTAAGGTCAGCAGGAGACTACGCCCATTCCCGCCCAAACGAATAGTGGGCTTGACTGACTGACTAAACACCACGTCCAAGCGACGAATACCGGTTTGATTCAGCGGTGAATAACTGACCGTAAAGGGCACGACGGGTGAGTTCGGGGGCGACTTTCTGGCCTCTTCCACAATCCTAGCGACCGCCTCGTCGGATTGTGTAATTTGAAAGAAAACCTCAAGCGTCTTGCCGTTCGCCGACACCGCATTACGCACCAATCGAATTTGTGCAGCAAGCTTTATGGTGACCTCAGCGCGGCTTCCCACCGCGCGAACCTCGATGTCATCAATGAGTTGCGCACTGGCACTCGCCATCAGCAGGAAATTGACCGCGATGACAAAGCACCACGCAAATCGTTTCAACATAGTTATCTTTCTTCGTTATCGAATTACCAATCGCCGGTCGGTCGATGCTCTGAGGTCCGTGACTTTGAAATTGTTGTCAGCGTCGCGTTCGTGTACTCGTGACACGAACCCGCACAATTTTTCAGCTCAGCAACCGTGTAGAGCAGACGCGGTGAGTTCACCTTGACGTGTTGGTGCTCACCAAATTTGCTGGCGTGACAGCCTGCACAGTCGGGTTTGTACGCGGCGCTTTTCCATGCAATGACTTCGTTGTTCGTCGTGTGGCAGGTGTTGCATGTCCTAAACGTATGCGCCTTGTAGCCGATACTGATGTGGCTGTACGTGTTAGCGGGCGACCAAACTGTTGTGCCGTGACACGAGTCACAACTACGCGTCGTGATGAAATGGCCCTGATTTTTGGGCTGAGCATTGACTGACGTGTACGCGCCACCGTGACAGGTTGCGCAGTTTCCCGCAGCAATCGGTCCGGTCGTTCCGGTGTGGCTCATGACTGCAGGCTTGAACGACGAGAAATTCTTGTGACAGGTGTCGCACTGGGCAGTCGTAGGAATATGCGTTGCCGTTTTGAACACACGTGATGCCCCACCTGCAACGTGACACGTTGAACACGTACCAGCAGCAGTGGCAGGGTGAGCAAAACTCGCCCCCGTCCACACTGTCGTTGAGCGATGGCAGGTATCGCATTGCGCCGTGGTCGTCACATGGTTAGGCGGTTTCGCCAGCGCATTGACCGAAACATACGCACCGCCATGACAGGTGGAACAGTTACCCGTCGACAGAGGCCCAGTCGTGCCAGTGTGACTCATCACTGCGGGTTTGAACGACGCGTAGTTCTTGTGGCAAGTGTCACACTGTGCAGACGTTGGGATATGTGTGGCCGTCTTAAAAACTCTCGATGCACCACCGGCCACGTGACACGTCGAGCAGGTGCCGGTGGCGGTTGCTGGGTGAGCAAACGTGGCTCCGGTCCACACAGTGGTTGATCGATGACAGGTGTCGCACTGTGCGGTGGTAGAGACGTGTGTCGGCCCCTTGACCTGCGCATTGACAGACACGTAAGCCCCGCTGTGACAGGTCGAGCAATTCCCAGAGGCGATGGGACTCGTCGTACCCGTGTGGCTCATGACGGCAGGCTTGAACGACGAGTAGTTCTTGTGGCAGGTATCACACTGCGCAGCGGTCGGAATGTGTGTAGCAGTCTTAAACACTTTGGAAGCGCCACCGGCAACGTGACAACTAGAGCATGTACCTGTAGCAGTGGCCGGGTGCGCAAATGTGGCTCCCGTCCAAACCGTCGTAGAGTTGTGGCACGTATCGCACTGTGCGGTGGTCGTTACATGTGTGGGCGTTTTCGCTTGAGCATTCACAGCCGTGTATGCGCCGCCATGGCACGTCGAACAGTTTCCAGACGAAATCGGTCCTGTGGTGCCGGTGTGGCTCATAACCGCTGGCTTGAACGACGAATAGTTTTTGTGACACGTGTCGCACTGCGCCGACGTCGGAATATGGGTGGCCGTCTTGAACACTCTAGACGCGCCACCAGCGACGTGGCAAGTCGAACAATT